>JAEERZ010000140.1 GCA_016286075.1 Selenomonadaceae bacterium | reverse complement strand
GCGTAGGCGATGACGAGGGACGGGCCGTGATAAGCTTCCGCTTCGCAGATAGCTTTCAGCGTCTGGTTCTTGTCCGCGCCCATCGCGACCTGCGCCACATAGACGTAGCCGTAGCTCATGGCCATCATGCCGAGGTCCTTCTTCTTCGTGCGCTTGCCGCTGGCCGCGAACTGCGCGATGGCCGCCGCAGGCGTCGATTTCGACGACTGGCCGCCGGTGTTCGAGTAAACCTCGGTGTCGAGCACCAAGACGTTGACGTCCTCGCCGGAAGCCAGCACATGGTCGAGTCCGCCGTAGCCGATGTCGTAGCTCCAGCCGTCGCCGCCGATGATCCACTGGGAGCGCTTGACGAGGAAGTCGCGCTTGTCGTAAATCTTATTGAGGAGAGCGTCGCCGCCCTTTTCCTTTTCGAGGAGCGCCGTGACTTTCGCCGCCCGGTCGCGGGTGCCTTCGCCCTCGTTCATGTTCTCCTTCCATTCCTTCAGGGCCGCCTGCAAGTCCGCCGAGCCTTTTCCCGCCGAAACCGCTTCGTCGACCAGCGCCGCCAGCGCGTCGCGGACGGCCTTCGTGCCGAGGAACATGCCGAGACCGAATTCCGCGTCGTCCTCGAACAGGGAGTTCGCCCATGCCGGGCCCTGTCCGAGATGGTTCTTCGTGTAGGGCATCGACGGAGCCGATGCGCCCCAGATCGACGAGCAGCCCGTGGCGTTGGCGATCATCATGCGGTCGCCGAAAAGCTGGGTGACGAGCTTGACGTAGGGCGTCTCGCCGCAGCCCGCGCAGGCGCCGGAGAATTCCAGCAGCGGTTTCTCGAACTGGCTGCCCTTGACGGTCTTCTTGTTCATCGGGTTCTGCTTCGGCGCGACCACATTCACGCCGTAGTCGAAGGTCGGCTGTTTGTGCTCCTGCGTGCCGAAGGGCTTCATGACCAGCGCCTTGCCCTTCGGAGCCGGGCAGATCTCGGCGCAGTTGCCGCAGCCGAGGCAGTCCAGCTGGGAGACGGCCATGGTGAAGAACATATCCTTCGCGCCGAGGGCGGGATTGGCCTGCGTGCCCTCGGGGGCTTTCGCCTTCTCGTCCGCCGTCATCAGGATCGGACGGATCGCCGCGTGCGGGCAGACGAAGGAGCACTGGTTGCACTGGATGCAGAGGTCGGGCTGCCACTCGGGCACGTCGATGGCGATGCCGCGCTTCTCATAGGCCGAGGTACCGGACGGGAACGTACCGTCCACGACGCCGAGCTTCTCAAAGGTGCTGACGGGAAGTTTTTCGCCTTCCTGCCGGTTCATGATGTCCTGCGCCGCCGTGATGTACTCCGGCGCATCTTTCTTCGGCGCGGGGGCGTCCTTGGCGTTCGCCCAGTCCGCCGGGACTTTGACCTCTATCAAGGCCGCCGGATCGATGCCCTTGTCAATGGCGGCGTTGTTCATGTCGATAACTTTCTGGCCCTTGTTGCCGTAGGAGGAAACCACGGAATCCTTCAGGTACTTGACCGCCTTGTCCAGCGGGATGATGTCGGCCAGCTTGAAGAACGCCGACTGCATGATCATGTTGAAGCGTCCGCCGAGGCCCAACTCCTGCGCTGCCTCGACGGCGTTGATGATGTAGAATTTCACATGCTTCTGCGCCAGCGTGCGCTTCATGGACGCGGGCAGATGCTCGCCCAGCTCCGATTCCTTCCAAGTCGTGTTGAGGAGGAACGTGCCGCCGTCCTTGATGCCCGCCAGGAGGTCGTACTGGTGAACGTAGGACTCCTTCGAGCAGGAGATGAAGTTCGCCTTGTTGATCAGGTACGGGGAACGGATCGGCAGCTTGCCGAAGCGCAGATGGGACATGGTGATGCCGCCGGACTTCTTCGAGTCGTAGGCGAAATACGCCTGCGCGTACATGTCGGTGTTGTCGCCGATAATCTTGATGGCGGACTTGTTCGCGCCGACGGTGCCGTCGGAACCGAGGCCCCAGAACTTGCAGGCCGTGGTGCCTTCCGGCGTCAGGTCCACGTCGCTGTGCGCGGGGGCCAGCGAAAGATTCGTCACGTCGTCCTCGATGCCGATAGTGAAGCTGTTCTTCGGCGCGTCCTTTTTCAGTTCCTCGAACACGCCGAAAATCTGATCCGGCGTCACGTCCTTGCCGCCGAGGCCGTAACGGCCGCCGACGATGACGGGCTTTTCCGCCGCGTCGTAATAAGCGGCCTTGACGTCGAGATAGAGCGGCTCACCGAGAGCGCCCGGCTCTTTCGTGCGGTCGAGGACGGCGATCTTCTTGACGGTCTTCGGCAGCGCGGAGAGGAAATGCCTGACGGAGAACGGGCGATAGAGATGGACGGATACGACGCCGACCTTCTCGCCCTGCGAGGAAAGATAATCCACGGCTTCCGCCGCCGCCTCGGTAACGGAGCCGATGGCGATAACGACGCGCTCCGCATCCTTCGCGCCATAGTAGTCGAAAATGTGGTGCTCGCGGCCCGTGATTTTCGCCAGCTCCGCCATCGCCTCTTCGACCATGTCGGGAATCTTCGTATAGTATTCGTTGACGCCCTCGCGGGTCTGGAAGTAAATGTCGGGATTCTGCGCCGTGCCGCGCATGACCGGATGATCCGGATTCAGCGCGCGATGGCGGAAAGCCTCGACGGCGTCCCAATCGAGCAGTTTACCGAGGTCGGCGTAGTCGATGGTTTCGATTTTCTGGATTTCATGAGAGGTGCGGAAGCCGTCGAAGAAATTGATGAACGGCACGCGCCCCTTGATGGCGACGAGATGCGCCACGGCGCCGAGATCCATGACCTCCTGCACGCTGGCCTCAGCCAGCATCGCGATACCGGTCTGGCGCGCCGCCATGACGTCCTGATGGTCGCCGAAGATGTTCAGCGACGAGGCCGCCAGCGCGCGGGCGCTGATATGGAAAACGCCCGGCAAGAGCTCGCCGGCGATCTTATACATATTCGGGATCATCAGCAGCATGCCCTGCGACGCCGTGTAGGTCGTCGTCAGCGCGCCGGCCTGCAAGGAGCCGTGCACCGCGCCTGCCGCGCCGCCTTCGGACTGCAGCTCGATGACGCGCACCTGCTGACCGAAAAGGTTTTTCTCCCCCCGCGCCGCCATCTCGTCCACATGCTCCGCCATCGGCGAGGACGGCGTAATCGGATAGATCGCCGCCACGTCGGTGAACGCGTACGAGATATACGCAGCCGCCGTGTTGCCGTCCATCGTCTTCATTTTCTTTCCCATAAAACGTGATCCCCCTCTAAGATATAATAACATGCCTCAAAATGCCCCTCGCAGATATCCGCTTGCGGGGCAGAATCTCCGCAATATGCCATATATTATACACCCCACGCAAACAACTGTAAACAAATAATTGCCGTTCCGTGATGTATTCATTTTCAGGACATCGGCGAAAAAAACCGCCCGCAACAGTCCATCGAACTGCTGCGGACGGGACTTTTCCTTAATTACTTAATTATCCGTCGCCATATACACCGCTTCGTCCATCATGTCCTCGTTTTTCGACAGCGCGGTCGTCACCGCAATATCTCCTATCGTGTTGATCGTCGTGCGGAACATGGACGTCAGCGGATCGATGCCCAGCACGATGGCCGCCGCCTCCACGGGCACGCCGAAAGAGACGATGATCGAAGTCAGGCAGACGAAGGAGCCGCCCGGCACGCCCGGCGCGCCGACGGAAAGGGCGACTACCGTGATGAAGAGCGCCCAGATAAACGCCGGCGTCATCTCCACGCCGTACATTTTCGCCAACAGGATCGCCTGAATGGAGAAATAGAAGCAGCCGCCGTCCATGTTGACCGTCGCGCCCAGCGGAATGGAGAAGGAGGAGAGCCGCGGCGAAACGCCCATCTTCTCCGTGCAGAAATTCATGGTGAAGGGCATGGCCGCGCTGCTGCTGCCCATGGAAACCGCCACCGGCACAAATTCGCCGATTTTCTTCAGGAACGGCACGGGGGATATCTTCCCCAAGATAACCATGACCACCGCATAGACGCCGATCATGCACATCGAACCGATGAACTGCCCTACCAGCACACGACCGAGCAGCAGCAGAGAATCCGCGCCAACCGTGAACATCAGCGCCATCATGGAGAGGAACGCGATCAGCGGGATGAACTGCGCCAAGAGAGTGATGACCCGCAGGCAGAAGGTGTTGGCGGTTTCCGTGAAGTCCTTCAATAGCTGCGCTTTCTCGCCCAGCATATTCAGCGTGACGCCGAACAGCACGGAAACGAAGATGACCTGCAGCATGTCCCTGTTGACAATGGGCTGAATCAGGTTTTCCGGCACCACGTTGACGATCATGTCCAGCAGGGACACGCTGACGCCGCCGCCGCTTTCCGTGATCGTTCCCATTTGCGGCACGCCGCCGTGGAACATGAAGAGACCAATGGCGATGCTGAAAAACGTGGCGATCACCGTCGTACACATATAGACCCCGACCAGCTTGCCGCCGATGCGCCCTATGTCGGAGGCGTTCGATATGCTGGTCAGGCCCGAGATGATGGAAAAGAACACCACCGGGGCGATCATCATGTTCAGGGAATTGAGGAACATGGTGCGGATGCTGCCGATGACGGTCTTGTTCAGCATCGCGACGGCGTCGGGGGAAATCAGTTCTTTCAGGACGGCGCCCGCCAGTATGCCCATGACCATCGCGAACAGCGTATAGCGGATCTGCTTGTTCCCGGCCTCGTGCACCTTGATGGTCACGATGTTCTTCCCGTTGCTGTGCGCGTAAGAAAGCTGCTCTTTCTTCGATTTGAGCACGATCGTCCGCCGGTAGTCCGGGTCGTCCTCGTTCCATTCCGTCAAGACCTGCAGCGGATTGTATTCATTCCCCTCGGTCTCCATACGCAGGGAAATATCCCCAAACCGCTTGCGAACCTTTACCGTATCAGAGACCTCCGGCCGCACCGCAAGCTGGAGGGAGAAAATATGCTCCGCCAGCTGTCTGCCGGTTTCCGCTTCCTGCTCCGACACGCCGAGCGCTTTCAGCGTATCGCCGATCGCCTCGAAGGTCTCTCCGAAATTTTCCTTTGTCAGCGTAAAGGAACGCCATCTCTCAAACATATTGTCACCCCTGATTCTGTGCTAATGCAAAACACTGCAACAAAAGGTTTTCACGCTTTCGTTACAGTGTTTCTTTAAAAGTTACGCGCGGCTCGGCGCACGAAGGCCGACGCCGAAGCGCAGTTTTTTCAAATCGTTCGCGTTCTCCGCCCGAAGCACGCTGGAACTGCCGCAGCGCTCGCACTCCAGCAGGATATAGCTGCCGCGGATGTCCGCCGTCAATTCCTCGCTGCCGCAAGGACAGACGATTTCGCCAACCTGCGCCATATCATGCACGCGGTTCAACGCTTCGAGCAAAATGCGCTGCTTCTCGATGAAATTCTTGCCGTCGTGCGGATGGAGCGCCTCGAATTCCTCCTGATTGAACCGCATCAATTCCTCGATGCGCTTGGAACGCCCGATGTAGCCAAGCTCGAATCGATCCGCGACGCAGTAAATCTTTTCGAGCCCGATATGGGGCAAACGCCGCAGCGGATAGACGAAACGGTTTTCCGTCCCGCAGACGACGCAGGAAACGTCAATCGCGACGCGGCCGTGCGGAAGACGGACAAGCCGCGCTTTTTCATGACCGCAGCTTTCACAAAGGACCTCCTCCGTCCGATGAAACGAAAAGAACGGGACGTCATGGATGTGAATACTGCCGCAGCGCTGGCAATAAAGAGCCAACGCGCACGCGTCCCGGATCAGCATAGCCGTTCCCTCCCTTTCCACCGTTCCCGTCTTATCATTTGATATATTTCGCGACGCGCAAAAAAAATCCTGCCTGCCGTCCTCCGATTTTGAAATTTTCCTTTCAAACACAAGAACCGCACGGCATTTTTCCGTGCGGTTCGACCGTAATATTTCCCGTTATTTCAAAACCTGCGGCAGCCACGTGGCCAGCCCCGGCGCGAAGCAGAGCAGCGCGATTTCCGCAGCCATGATCAGCGCGAAAGGGAGCGAGCCGCGAATGATTTCCTGAATCTTGCTGTCGGGGCTGATGCCCTTGATGACGAACAGGTTCAT
>JAEERZ010000139.1 GCA_016286075.1 Selenomonadaceae bacterium | reverse complement strand
AGACGGCCCTTCGAGGCAATAGGCGAGGTATTGCTGCATCTCGGCGATGCTCATTTCGCAGTTTTTCAGACAGGAAAGGCTTTTCACCCAGCGCATGGCGTGCTCGTCAAAGACGCGGCGGTTGTTCTTGTCCCGCTTGACGTTCGGGACCAGCCCCTGGTTGCAGTAGAATTTCAGCCCTTCGTAGGTCATGCCGGTTTCTTTGCAGACCTCCCGCATCGTGTACATATTGGACCCTCCCCAAAAATATCAAAAAACGATTGACCGGCAGGTGCTATTGCTTGACAGAATAATAGTATACCACAGTCTTGCCGATTCTTATTATGAATTTCAGGAGCGAAGAACGTTTTTGGTTTAAGATTTTGTAGCTTAAAACAAATGCTTAAAATACTGCTCAAAGAAGATTTTTGGATATTTCCCGTATCATCCGTGCAAATTCTCCGGCGACCGGCGTCAGATCATCCAGCTCGCAGGCGATCAACCCAATCTGTGTTTCGATGGCCGGAATGACCGGGCAGATTCGTAAACGATGAGGAATCGGTGAAAGGGTGAATCGGGAGATGAGGCCGACGCCGTTTCCTTCCTCCACCATGCGGACAACGGTTTGAGCGTCCTGCACCAACAGGCTGCGGGCGAAATCCTCCTTGTATCGGGATGGCAGCTTTTCCATCGCCGTTTCCAGTCCGGCGCGGCAGAGAACCAGTCGCCCCGCGTCTTTTTTCAGGTCGACGGTTTCTTCCGGGGAATCCGTCGGAAGGAGTCCCACCATTTCGTCCTCGATGAGCACCTCGGTCGCCAGATTGCCGAAGGGCGCATAGGTGACGGCGAAATCCACGGCGTGTTCTTCCACCATCTTCTTGACGGCTGCGGGCGTCCCTTCCCTGATCTCTACGGATACGGAGGGATACTTTTCGCGGTATTGCCGGAGCGCTTTGGACAGCAGGACGGCAGTGGTGACGGGAACGGAGGCGACGCGAAGCCTGCCGCCGATAAAATGGTTCTCGCGAAACGCCGTCTGGCGGATCCGGTTCTCCAAATCCTCCATCTGCCTCGCAAGCAAAAGGATCTTTTGCCCCGCGTCGGTGGGAATCATGCCGTTTTTCTTGTCACGATAAAAGAGCTTTAAGTTCAGTTCCTTTTCCAGCGACTGTATGGCCTTGCTGACGGCGGGCTGGGAAATGTAGCGGGCGTTTGCCGTCTCGGTGATGCTCTGTCGATCGGCGACGTCCAGGAATATACGCAGATTATGCGATAACATAACTTTTCGGTTATCCTCTCATGAATAATAATGTATTTTCCATTATGTTGAGTTTATCATACAATGAACGCAGAAGCAATTCATCTATGAACATGAAGGGAGCGTTCATCATGAAAAAAGTCTACGCCATCAACGGAAGTCCGCGCCGCAACAAGAATACGGCGACACTCCTGGACAAAGTGCTGGAGGGCGTCAAAGAAGCCGCGCCCGAGGCCGTGACGGAACGGATCGATCTCTATGGGCTGAAATACACGGGCTGCGTGAGCTGCTTTGCCTGCAAGCGGAAGGACGGCCCGAGCTACGGCAGGTGCGCCGTGCGCGACGGCCTTCACGACGTGCTCGAAAAGCTGCGGGAAGCCGACGCCGTCGTCTTCGGCTCGCCGATTTATTACCGCACGATCACGGGGCAGCTCCACTCCTTCTATGAGCGGTTCTTCTTCCCGTATATGCAGTACAAGCACGGCTATCCGAACTTAGTAGAGCGAAAGATTCCGACGGCCTGCGTTTACACGATGAACGTGAAAGAGGACGAAATGATCCGGGACGGCTATCAACAGTACATGGGGCTTTTTGAGGCGTTCCTTGAAAATTATTTCCGGAAGCCGCTGGTACTGCATTCCTTCAATACCTATCAGTTTGACGACTATGAAAAATATGTCTGCGAGGTGTTCTCGGAGGCGGAAAAAGCTGCATGGCGCGCCAGGCATTTCCCGGAGGATTGCCGCAAGGCCGTCGAGATGGGAAAAAGGCTTGTCGAAAAGATGTAATATTCCGGTTCGAGGTTTACAAAACCGAGCCGATTGTCGGCGAACAAGCACGCTTCGATACGAGGTGTGCGGGCTGTCTATACGGGGAACTCGGGGCGGCTTTTGTAGATGCCCTGCAGCAGCTTGACGAAAGCAAGCGCTTCCTTCCGGCGCTCCTGCTTGTGGGTGCAGAGCACGCAGGGTACCGTTTCCTCGCAGTCGAAGGGCGTCCACGCAAATTCGCCGCTTTGGTCGTTCAGGAAGCCGGGTGCGAGGCAGACGCCCTTCCTGGCGGCGACGTTCGTCAGCGTCGTGTCATGGTTCGCGCTGTTGAAATAAGAGACGCCCGTCGCCTCAATAACGCGCTGCTGGACGCGGCGAAGCTGCGGCGGGGAGCCGCCGCCCACCATCAGCGTCCGTCCCGCCAAATCTTCGGTGCGGACGAGATCTTTTTGCGCCAGCGGGTCTGCCGTTTCCGTAATCAGATAGATGCGGCTCTCGAAAAGCGGGTGCAGGACGACGTCGGGGATATGCTTCACGTCGTGCTCCATCGCGAACAGGATATCTTCCTCGCCTTTCAAAAACGAGGCGGCTTCGGCAAGCGGCAGGAAATGCGGCGTCACCGAGACCGCCTCGTTTTCCTTTTCAAATATCTCGATGGCCTGCGGCAGATAATAGATGGCCGAGCGCATCGGAAGTCCGACGGTGATGTCCGTGCGATAGCGCGCGCTGAAATTCTGCCCCTGCTCCGTCGCCCGTTTCAGTTCGTTCCGGACATTGCGCAGCGTCGTGCAAAACTGCTCTCCTGCCGGAGTCAGCGAAGCCCCGCGTCCCGAGCGGTCGAACAGTGTGAAACCGATCTCGTCCTCGACGGCTTTGATCTGATAAGTCAGCGTCGGCTGGGAAATGAAAAGGTTTTCCGCCGCCCGGTTGAAATTCTTTGTCTGCGCCAGCTCCAGCACGCAATCCATCTGTTTTGTGTTCATTCGCGCAATCCTTTCCTGATAGAAAAATTCTATTGGTTATAAAGCCTTTATATTGGATATTTCAATTATAGACGGTTATAATCAATTTGCAAGATGAAAATAAACTTGATAGAAGCGAAGGGAGCGACGATTTATGCAGTATGTGAAATTCGGCAGCACGGGGATGGACGTTTCGAGGATTTGTCTCGGCATGATGAGCTTCGGGAAGCCCGGCAAAGAGAACGGTGTGTTCCCGTGGGCGAAGGACTACGAGGACGGCAAAGAGATGTTCAGGAAAGCTGTTGACCTCGGCGTCAATTATTTCGACACGGCGAACGTGTACCAGATGGGTACCAGCGAAGAAATCACGGGACGGTATATCAAGGACTTCGGGCTGAATCGGGACGAGATCGTGGTGGCGACGAAGGTCAATTTCGAGATGCGCCCCGGTCGTCCGAACGGCGGCGGCACATCACGCAAGAACGTGATGGCGGAAATCGACCACAGCCTGCAGCGGCTCGGCCTTGACTATGTGGACCTCTACCAGATTCACCGCCTCGACGCGAACACGCCCATGGAGGAAACGATGGAGGCGCTGCACGACGTGGTGAAAAGCGGCAAGGCGCGGTACATCGGCGCGTCCACGATTTTCGCGTGGCAGTTGGAGCGGATGCAGAACATCGCCGAAAAACACGGCTGGACGAAGTTCGTTTCCCTCCAGCCGCAGTACAATCTGATTTACCGTGAGGAAGAGCGGGAAATCCTGCCTCTCTGCGCCGACCGAAAGATGGCCGTTGTGCCGTGGAGCCCGCTGGCGGGCGGACGCTGCGCGCACCCGTGGGGCACGGTCACGGAGCGGAACAAGGTGGACGACGTCTCGCCGATGGTCTGGGACGCGACGAACGATGTGGACAAGGTGGTCGTGGACAATCTTGAAAAGGTGGCGAAAGCGCACGGCCGCACGATGGCGCAGGAGTCGCTGGCCTGGATGCTGTCGAAACCGTACATCACCGCGCCCATCGTCGGCGCCACCAGCGTGAAGCACATCGAGGAAGCCGTCGCCGCCCTCGACATGAAGCTCGACGAGGACGAAATCGCGGCGCTGGAAGCTCCGTATGTGCCGCACATCAAGACCGGGGCGTTTTAAAGAAGGAGTGAACGACATGGAAAAAGACGTATTCCAAATGCTGAAAGACGGCGATCCCGTCGATATGACGCAGCCATATTATCTCGCGGCCATCGAACATCTGAATTTCGGCACGCAGATGAGCCACAAGCTCAATCACGCGTTCCCGACAATGGAAAACCTGCGACCGCTTTATGAGGAGATGTTTGAAGGCCGCATCCCGAAAACGGTCAACATTATGACGCCGATCCAGATCGACTTCCCGAAACAGGTCACATTCGCGGAAAACGTGTTCATCAATCACAGCCTGACGCTGATGGCAGCGGGCGGCGTCACCATCGACGAGGGCTGCGAGATTGGCCCGCAGGTCACGATTGTCACGACGAATCACGATTTTGACGATCACGTCGTTCTGAAATGCAAAGGCGTCCATCTTTGCAGGAACGTTTGGATCGGAGCGCGGGCGCTGATCCTGCCGGGCGTGACCGTCGGCGAGAATTCCGTCATCGCGGGCGGCGCGGTGGTGACAAAGGACGTTCCGCCGAATACGGTGGTGGGCGGCAATCCGGCGCGGGTGCTGAAAAATTTGCCGCCCCCGAAGCCGGGGCAAAAACAAAAGAAGCTATGGGAAGCGGCGGCGAAGCTGTAACAGTCAGTTCGCCATGAAATTTAAGGAGATGCGATTATGGAAAAGAAAAAAGAAGTCGTGGTGCTGGTCGGCGCGGGGGCCATCGGACAGGCAATCGCGCGGCGGGTCGGCGCCGGACGTCATGTGGTGCTCGGCGACCTGAAAAAAGAAAGTGCCGACGCGGCGGCGCAGATTTTGGAGGACGCGGGATTTGAGACGAGCACCGTCGCCGTGGATATTTCCTCGCGGGATTCTATTCTCGCGCTCATCGAGCACGCGCAAGACTTCGGTCCGATACAGAACGTCGTCAACGCAGCGGGCGTCTCCCCCTCGCAGGCGCCGGTGGAAGCGATCCTGAAAGTGGACCTTTACGGCACCGCGGTGCTTCTGGAGGAATTCGGAAAAATCATCGCCAAGGGCGGCTCCGGCGTCGTGATTTCGTCCCAATCCGGCCACCGTCTCGGCGCGCTTTCCGAGGAGGAAAACACGGCGCTCGCGACGACGCCGACTGAGGAGCTTTTGGGGCTGCCTATGCTGAAATCCATCACCGACACGCTGAAAGCCTACCAATATTCCAAGCGGTGCAACGTGCTCCGCGTGATGTACGAGGCGACGCGCTGGGGCAAACGCGGCGCGACGGTCAATTCCATCAGCCCCGGCATCATCATCACGCCGCTGGCGAATCACGAGCTGAAAGGTCCGCGGGGCGAGGGCTACCGTACCATGCTGGCGAAGTCTCCTGCGGGCCGCGCCGGAACACCGGACGAGGTGGGCGAGCTGGCCGAGTTCCTGATGTCGAAACGGGGCCGCTTCATCTCCGGCAGCGACTTCCTGATGGACGGCGGCACGACGGCCTCCTATTGGTACGGGGATTTACAGTATTTGAAGAAAACTCATTAAAGAACCGCCGAATAAGTCCCGTTCGCCTCTGTCGGGTCTATTCCGTCACGCTTCACGTTCGGCACGAAACCCTGATTGCAGTAGAATTTCAGCCCTTCGTAGGTCATGCCGGTTTCCTTGCAGAACTCCCGCATCGTGTACATCCTGAACCCTCCCAAAAAAAATTCAAAAAACACTTGACCGGTAGGCGCTACCGTTTGATAGAATATTAGTATAACAGAGGTTTTCGCCGATGACAAGAAAGGAGTCCTTTGGATGAATGGTATTTCCCGACGCGATTTTATGAAGAAAGCGGGCATGGCGGCGCTTGGAATGAGCTTTGCGGGGCTTTCCGGCCTTGCGGCGGGCTGCGGCGGGGCAAAGGCCGCCGACGGCAAGACGACGGCGGCGGCGAAAGCGGCCGCGTCCGGGCCGGAGTCCGCCGAAAAGGCGAAGGTCTATTTTACCGACAAGATCGACGCCGAGCACT
>JAEERZ010000138.1 GCA_016286075.1 Selenomonadaceae bacterium | reverse complement strand
GTCGCCGGGGAAAGATGCGATATGGACGCATTGGCGAAGGAAGCGGGCATGGTCACGCTGGCGGAAGACGGAATCAAGAAAGCGGCGGAAGGATATACTTCGTTGGCCGAAGTCAGGAGAGTGGTTTATGGGGGACTTTGACGCGGAGACATGGGAGCGCCTCGTGACGCGGGCGGAGCAGGCGGAGGCGTCGGATATCCACCTCGCGCCGGGCGCTCCGATTTTCTTTCGTATCTATGGCAATATGGAGGAAGCGGGAGACGGACCGACGTCGGACGAGATAACGGCGTTGATAGACGGATGGACGACGCCGGCGCAAAAAGAGCGTCTGCAAAAACAGGGGGAACTCGATCTCGCACGGGAGGAAAAAGACGTGCGCCTTCGCGTTCATGCGTTCTCGGCAAGAGGAGGAACAGTGCTGTCCGTCCGGCTCGTGCCGAAAAAAGTGCCCGCGTTGGATTCATTGGGCGTGCCGCCCGTATTTCAACGATTGCTTGCGCTGCGGAGCGGATTAGTCTTGGTTTCAGGCAAGACGGGGGCGGGAAAGACGACGACGTTGGCGGCGTTTCTCGCTGCTGTGGCCCAATCCCGCCCAGTGCATATTATCACGTTGGAAGACCCTATTGAATACGTCCATGTTTCAGGGAAGAGCCTGATCAGCCAGAGGGAACTCGGCGTGCATTTTTCTTCTTTCGGGGGCGCGATCCGAAGCGCGCTTCGGGAAGATCCCGACGTTTTGATGGTGGGAGAGCTTCGGGACGCGGACGCGGCGCAGGCGGCCCTCAGCGCGGCGGAAACGGGTCAACTGGTGCTGGCCAGCTTACATACGCGCACTGCGGCAGAAGCGGTGCATAGGCTGGAGAGCTTTTTTCCGGCGGCGCAGCAACAGGAAATCCGGGCGCAGCTGGCGGCCGTGTTGGAAGCCATGATTTCTCAGGAGCTTTTACCGGGAAAAGACGGGAAGAGAGCGCTGGCCTCCGAGGTTCTTGTCGCGACGGACGCGGTGCGCCATTTGATTCGTTCAGGCAAGCCGGAACAGTTGGCCTCCTGTATCGTTTCCGGCGCTTCCTTCGGAATGCAGACGATGAGGCAGGATATCGAAAGGCTGGCGGCGCAGAATAAGATTAGCGCGGAAACGGCGCGCCGCCGATTGGGGAACGCCAAATGAACGCGGGCGTTATGACGGAATATGATTACAAGGCGCGGGACGCGGCGGGGAGAGCCGTTCAGGGAAGCCTGCGGGCGGTTTCCGAGCGGGACGCGGCGAAACGCATCGCGAAAGGCGGCCTGTTCGTGCTCAGGCTGCGTCCGGCCCGCAGACGGTGGAAACTGCGGCGAAGGACAGATCGGCGGTTTCCCGTCTTTTTTTGCCGCCGTCTTGCTGTGATGCTTTCGGCGGGCGTTACCGTCGGCGAATCGCTGCGCGTGCTTTCCGAGCATGCGCAGCGGAGCGGGAACGGCGATATTGTCGCGACGCTTTATCGCGCGGTGGCGGACGGGGAACGGCTCTCCGAAGCCATGGCGCGCCTTCCTTGGGTTTTTGAGCCGGGAATAGCGGCGCTGATAGACGCGGGAGAAAAAAGCGGCAGTCTCGACGTGCTGCTTTCCCGTCTTGCGGATTCGCTGGAAGAGGATTACGCGGCGCGGGAAAAATTGTTGACGCTGATGTTGTATCCCTGCGTTCTGGCCTTTGCCGTGGCCATGGCGGCAAGTTTTCTGCTGGCGTTCGTGTTTCCCGTCTTCGTGTCCATGTTCCAGTCGCTTTCCATCGAGCTTCCTCTGCCTACGCGAATCCTGATCTGGATATACGATTTTATCGGCGATTACGGGTTGTGGATTGCGGCGGCGGCTTTATTGGCTGCCGTTGGCGCGGCGAAGCTGTATCGGCGGAAATCCTTTCGCGTCCGTTTTGACCGCATGCTGCTTCGTATTCCCGTTTTGGGACAGCTTGCGGCTTCCGCGGAGAGGATGCGCATTTCGGGTACTCTGGCCGTGCTTTTGAACAGCGGCGTCGTCATCGACCAGGCGTTGCTCCTGCTGGAAGGGGTGGCGGGCAACGCCTTTTTCCGCCGGGAGCTTCGCAGGGCTCATTCCGCGGTACAGAAAGGCAGCCCGCTTTCGGACGCGCTTCGCGGAAGCGAGTTGCTGCCGCCGATGCTTTTGGAACTGCTGGAGACGGGGGAGGCCACCGGCGAGATGGAAACGATGCTGGAGAAGATATCGGAATTCTGCCGGCTCGATATGAACACAAGGGCAGAACGCATCCGCGCCTTGCTGCCGCCGTTGGCCCTGCTTATCCTAGGCGGAACAGTCGGTTTTATTATTTTTTCGGCGGTGCTGCCGTTGCTCGACAGCATGACCGCGTTTATGTAGAACATATGCATCTGAAATTTATATCGGTTAGGAGGAAGACACATTGCAATCGTACAAGAAAAAACTGCTTTCAGACCAACGGGGGTTCACGCTCTTGGAAATGCTCATCGTCGTCAGCATAGCGGGCGTATTGGCCGCGGTGGCGGTGCCGCGTTTCAACAACGCAATCATGCTGGCGAATACCGCGCGGGTGCAGTCCGATTTGCAGGTGCTCAATTCCGCCATCGTCCTGTATCAGGCGGAAAAGGGGGAATATCCGACGGCCGTTTCCCAGCTCGGAGATTACGTGCAGGATATTGGAAATGTGAGGCCTCCTAAAGGAAAGTGCAGCTTGCGGAAAGAAGAGGCCATTGATGTCAACGACGATGATTATGGAATAGCGAATGGAGAAGCGACCTGTGAGGGGAAAAAACTCAGCGAATTCGGGCGGAAAGAAAATTGATGGACGGGCGAGTATTTGAGGGGCTCGTGCTGGCAGCGTTCCTTGCGGTTGCGGCAATCGTCGACTATCGCACCGGATTCATTTTCGACTGGCTGACGTTTCCGATGGCGGCTTGCGCATTGTGTTTTCGATTGTTTGACGGCGACACCGGGTTGATTCAGCTGCTCGGGGGACTGTTGGCAGGAGGGGCGCCTCTTCTCGCGATCAGGATTCTATCGCATGAAGGATTGGGCGGCGGCGATGTGAAACTTGCGGCGGCGGGCGGTCTTTGGCTCGGGTGGCAGCATGCGTTTTTGGCGCTGGCGCTTGCGTCGTGGATAGGAGGTCTCGCGGCAATAGTCCTGTTGCTTTCCGGCAAAAAACGAGGCGGGGATGAAGTAGCTTTCGGTCCGTTTCTTTCGCTGGGAATTTGGATTTCTTTTCTTTTCGGGAATCATCTGATAAAGCTTTACGGAGCGTTTTTTTGTGGATAGGCGAGGATATGGCGTAATCGGCCTTGTGGTTGCGGTTTTTATTGTATCGGTTGTGGCTGCCGGCGCCATTCCGCGTCTGGTCAGCATGGAAAGAGCCATGCGGCTTGACCGGGAGGCCGCCCGGCTCGCCGCGGAGCTGATGCGGTACAGGGAAACCATCATGACGAGGCAGCCGATTCATCAGGACTTTGCCGGCGTCGCTTCGGAAGTGGAACCGAAATTCGAGCTGCTGTCGGACGGTTATCGGATTCGGGAAGGCATGAAGGCGCAGTCGGCTTATAAGCTTCCGAGCGGGATACAAATGAGCTGGAGCGGCGGCGAGGTGCAGTTTCGCATGACTGGAAACGCGCAGCCGATGACCATACATCTCAAAGCGGGCAAGGAGATGCGATATGTTATTATCGACAGGGTTGGCAGGGTGCGCGTTTCGCTTACGCCGCCGGAAAACTGACGAAAGAGGGTTTTTCCTTATCGAAGCTATGATGCTGTCGTTTCTGCTTCTTGGTTGCGCCGCGTCGGTTTTGGTCTATCAGGCTCTGGCGCAAAACCGCGCGTCCATGGAAGCGGAGATCACGGCGGAGTATTTGGCGCAGGAACAGCTTGCGCTCATCGAGTCGAAACCGGAATCGTATCTTCGCGCGCACAATGAGATTCCCTGGCTGGGGGAAGGCGGTGCTCCCGTTGAGAAAAACCGGACGATATATGAGATATCTTCCAGCGTTGCGCCGTATGCAGAATCGGCCGCGCTGGCGGAAGCGGAGGTGCGGATTCGGTGGCAGGCGTCGGGCAAAAGCAGGGAAACGGTCCGTCGAAAGCTTGTAACATATCATGAATAAAACGGGTTTATGCGGAAACGAAAAAGGGACGGGTTTTTTGGAGCTCGTTGCGGCGATGCCGCTTATCGTTTTGTTGATTGCGGCTCTCGGCACGACCTTCGCTTTCGGAGTGCGCGCGTATTTGTTCCTGTTGGGCGACTGGGCGCTGCAGGAACAGGTAGGATATGCCATGGAGCGCATGGCGACGGATCTTCGGTACGCGGAAGACGTCAAGCTCGACGGTGGGCGGCTTCGCATCCTCTGCCGTGCGGCTAACGGGCCGGCGGCATGGGTTGTCTATGAGGCGACGCGTGAATCATGGCCGCGAATGATGCGGGACAGTCAGCCGCTGACGGGACAGAGTACGCTGGGAAAGATTGTGATGCGGCAGTTTGCGTCGAAGTTTGTCGGCGACAGAACGGTGTTGCTTCGCCTCATCGGTGAAAACCTGCTGACGGGGCGGACGTACGAGCTGGAAACGGCGGTCACATGGACGGGGAGCGGTTCATGAAACGACGGATGATTTTGGGAGAAAAGGGCGTATTTTCCGTTTTCGGGATTTGCGCGCTGGGCACGTTGCTGTTTTTATCCGCGGCATTGTATGCGGTATGTGCAAGCCATATGAGCGCGGAGCGGCGCTTTTTGGCGAGGACGGCCCTTCGGAACGCGGCGGAGGACGGCGTGCGACTGGCGGTCTCGCGGATGAATTCGGAGGCTGGCGTATCCGCGAAGGCGGAAGCGGCGGTTCTGAAGCATGCGCAGCTTTTCGACGGCGCCTCCGGCGATGCGAAATATAAAGTGTACGCCCGGAGCAAAGACGGGAAAATCCTGCTGTTGAGCGTCGGCGAACGGGGAGAGGAACGCGCCCGCGTCATAGGCGTGGCGGAGAAAAAGGATGGAAAATATTCCATCGATCATTGGGAGTATTGAAAGGTATGTGGGGATGGGAGTTCAGGCCGCGGCGGGTTTTGGGAATTTTCGTCGCGGCCGACGCGGTATTTTTGGCGGAATTGGAACGGATGGGGGAAGGTTCGCGGTTTCGCGTCCGGCAGAGCAGGAAGGAAACGATAAAGGCGCCGGGACCTCTTTGGGATAACGCGAAGGCTCTGGCGGAGGGCGTTATGCGCCTGTGTATGACATACGGGCTGTCTTATGGTAAGATAAATATATGCCTGCCCCGGGATTTGTTTTTCGCTTACGAGCGGGAGTTTCCTCCGATGGAGAGAAAAGAACTGGCCGAAGCGGTGCGATGGGATATGGAAACCAACGTGCCTTTCGGCGAGGGGCGTTATTGGACGGGGTATGGCCGTCATGATGAAAAGCTGGAACTGGCAGCGCTTCCGTTGGAATACGGACAAAAGCTTGTCGCGGCAATGGCGGACGCAGGACTCGGCGTCGAGAGCCTGACGATGGAGCCGCTTCAAGTTACGCATCGGCGGGAAGGAATGCGCATCACATGGCGCGACGCGGTTGTAGAATTGCCTTCTCACGCGGCGAAGGATGTTTGGAGCCGGGAAATGACGCTGGCGTTATATGCGGCGCTTCGATTCTATTATCCCGGCGTCGGCGTGGAATTTCTCCCGAAAGGGGAAAAGGCGCGGAACGCGCGGCTCTGGCAAACGGCGGGAAATGCGATGCTGGCGGGCGTGCTGTTCATACTCGCGGTATTGTTTGCCAAGAATCTTTGGCTGCTTTCGGCGGCGGATGAGCAGCTTGACAGTCTTCGCCAAGAGTACGCGCTCGTATCGAAAGCAAGGGAATCCATGGCGCGCATAGCGGGAGGAAGAGAAGAGATTGACTCGGGGGAGCGGATTCTTCAGAGGCTTTCCGCAGAACGCCTTTCGTGGTATGCTGTGTTCAGCGTGCTTGGCGCATCGGCGGCAGACGGCGTTTATTTGACGGAATTCGACGTGCAGGAGGACGGCGCGTTGCTGTGCGGCGGCCGCGCTGTAAATTACGCGCATCTTGTTGCTTATATGGAACGGATGGAGCAGGACACGGCGGTTTTCCGGGAAAAGCCTTTACTGAA
>JAEERZ010000137.1 GCA_016286075.1 Selenomonadaceae bacterium | reverse complement strand
TTCCGTATCGGGAGCTGCAACGACTTCCTGCGCGTTCGGCGTGAGGCTCTTCATCTGCTCGTCGGTCAGCCGCAAGTCCGCGCCGTTCCCGGAGAGCATGTCCATGAGCTTTTGGTTCTGCGCCGCCTGCTGTTCCTTTGCCGCGTCCTGCGGAAGCAAGGAATCCAAGGCTCCCGCCGCAAATATCGGCTGTTCTTCCATCGGCAGTTCCGCCGTTTCGGTCGGCGCCGCTTCCGGCTGCGCCGTATCGGTCTGCGCGGCTCCTGCCTGCGCGTTTCCCGCCATGGCCATCAGCATGGCGTTCAGCGTCGTTGCCGCGTCTTCCGTCGTCGGCTTTACCTCGGCGGTCTCAGCGTTTCCGCCTTCTTCCGTTTTCGCCGTCTTATCCTTTTTACGGCTCTTCGGAAGTCCGTCCGCCGCTTCCGCCGCCTTTTCGTCGACTTCCGCCGCTCCGTTTTCCCGTGCGTCCGCGTTTTTCGCTTCCGCGGCCGTCGACGTTTCCGTCTGCTTCGTTTCCGCCGCATCCGGCTGCTTCACGTCCGCCGCTTCCTGCTTCCCTGCTTCCCGCGTTTCCATCTGCGCGTCTTTTTTTGAATTCTTTGCGCTGTCCAATGCGCTGCCGAAATCATTCTTGTTCTCCGCCTTCGCGCTCTGCGCCGCCGTCTGCGTTTTTACCGCGGAACGAAGGGCCGAGCCTGCGCTTTTCGGCGACGGAGCCGACTGCACCATGAGATTTTCTGCTTTCATCTGTTCACCACCTTTCTTTCGGGACGGAAACCTGCCGACCGTCTGCCGGAGTTTCTTTACAATAGCAGAGGGCGTCCGACGCAGTCTTTCGACTTCGCCTTTCGCCCTCTTCCGTGTCCAACGGACTTTCCGACCGACCGCAAGCCCGTCGTTTTCCGTTTCCCTGATATTGTGCGGAAATATCCCGGGGGAAATTTCCATCCTGCTTATATATCGTAAAAAAATCTTTTTTTCTTAAATAAAATTTTTATTTTTTTATCAATACAAAATGAAAGATTGCAAAATAAGCCTTCCCAACAGGGGAAGGCTTATTCATTCTTCAGCAGGAGTCACCGGTTCCATATGGTCGCCCGGGGAAACCATGCTCGACCGCTTGCCGGAATAGATGCTCCGGGTCAGACGCGCAGACTGCCCGGGGTCGAGAGCCGCCAGCACTTTTGCCGCCTGGGACTCGTCCATTTTTTGCAGCACGGCTATAGCGATCTCGTCGTCAAGATCGACCATGATGCCTGCCGCCGCTTCCGGCTTCATTTCGTTATATACGCGCGCCAGCTTCGAGACGCGCTTGCGCTCGGCGGCTTCCGCTTCTTTCTGCTTTTTCTCGATTTCCTCTTTTGTCAGGGTCGCGGGCTTGTCTTCTTCCTCCTTCTTTTGGGGTTTCGGCTGCTCCGGCTTCTTCTCGTCCTTCTTTTCTTCTTTCTTATCGTCTTTCTTTACGTCCTCCGGCTTTTGCTCTCCACCAGGCGGAGGCGTTTCCGGCGGCGGCGTTGAGAGTTTCTCGTCGATCATTTTCTTCGCCGGTTGGAAGAGATACTCGTCCAAGACGCCCGGCGTCTTTTTCACCGGCTCCACGAAATACTCGCCGATGAAGGGCATCGCGTAAAGGTCGATTTTCTCGTTCATCTCGTAAACGTCGAAAACCCGAAGGTAAATACCCGCAAAGAAACAGGCGAAAATAAATCCCGTCAGGGCGAGAAAAATGCCGAGAATTTTCAGGATGCTCCGCGCAACGCCGCCCGACTTTTCCTCGTCGACCGTCTGCTCCACTTCTTCCGTCTTCTTTTTCGGATCATTCGCCATTTTTCTCACCTTCTTCGTCCCAAAATCAACCGCCTATAAGAAAATTCCCCTCAACGATACAAATCGAGAACGGAGGAAACGTATTGCTGGGTTTCGCTGTACGGCGGCACCCCGCCGTATTCTCTCACGGCTTCCGGTCCGGCGTTATACGCCGCCACCGCTTTGCGAAGGTCGCCGTCAAACGTGTCGAGCATCTGCTTCAGATATTGAGCGCCGCCTTCGATATTTTGCGCGGCATCGTAAGGATTGACGCCCAGCGACTCCGCCGTCTCCGGCATCAGCTGCATGACGCCCACGGCGCCGGTGGCCGACACGGCTCCCTGCTGGAATCCGGACTCCACTTCCGCCACCGCGGAAACAAGCTTCGGATCGACGCCGTATTTCCCGGCGGCCTGCCGAATGGTTTCATAATATGCGCTGTCCGGCGGAGCAGCCGTTTCCCGCGCCGCGGCAGTTTTCGGTTCCGCTCCAGTTCGCGTGGTATTTCCTGCTCCCTGCACCGGTTTCGAAGGACTTGTCGAATTCGAAGGCTGCGCTCCCTTTGCATTGACGGCAGGAGCCGGTCTTTTCGGCGTTTTCGATTTAATCTCTTCCGTGAGCATTTGCCGGAAGCTGGCCGCCCCGCCGACGGGACGACGAATCCCCACTTTGTACTCGATATCCTGTATGCGGTTTAATGCCGCGTTCATCGAGGACAGATCCATTTACGCGCCCGCCTTTCTCATGTAAAGCTGCAGTCCGATCTCGTCCAGCATCTTGTTTTCTTCAAAAAGGAGTTCGTCTTTATACTGCTGCAATCTTTTTTCTTTGAGCTGCTCGATGCTTTTGAGCTTCGACATCAGCTGCAGCAGTTCTTTGAGACGTTTCTGGCGCTCCGCCTGCGCCTGCATGATGATCTGCTGCTGCTGCTCGATTTGCTCGCGCTTCCAATTCACGTAACTCGTATAGGTCATGAGCCGCCCCACGCTGATGCGCTTGCCTTCTTGGGTCTGCTCCTTGTATTCGGCCTGTACCCGCTGCATTTCCTCCAAGAGTTCCGTGAGCCGCGCCCGCTCTTCCTCAAGCTTGCGCGTCGCTTCCGCGAAAAGACGCTCGGCGTCCTCTTTTTTTCGGCGCGTAACGCCAAGAAGCGTTTCCAATTTGAAACGGAATTTCTTCATGCGCCAACGCTCCTTTTTAGAGTGAAGATATTACATTTTTAATTCTCTTCACTCTCCACTCTTAACTCTTCACTCTTTTTATATACTTTCCAACGTCTTCTTCATATCCTCGAAGCTGGTGACGTCGAAGACCCCCTGACAGAGGAAGTCGTTGATGGCGTCGATTTTCTCGATGGCCTCGTCGATTTTCTTGCTGGAGCCTTTGACATAAGCGCCGATGTGAATCAAATCCTCAGCTTCCTTGTAAACGGCCATCAGCGCCCGCATGTGCTGCGCGGCTTCCCGGTGATCCTTCGTCACCACGTCCGTCATGACACGGCTGACGCTGGCCAGTATGTCGATGGCGGGAAAATGGTTTTGCGCGGCGATGGCGCGGGAAAGGACGATATGCCCGTCGAGGATGCTTCGCACCGCGTCGGCAATCGGTTCGTTCATGTCATCGCCGTCCACCAAAACTGTATAGATGCCCGTAATGGAACCTCTCGCGCTGGTGCCCGCGCGTTCCAAAAGTCGCGGCAGCAACGCGAACACGGAAGGCGTGTAACCTCTCGTCGCCGGAGGCTCGCCGATGGTCAGTCCGACTTCGCGCTGGGCCATGGCGAAGCGCGTAACGGAGTCCATCATCAATACGACGCGTCGGCCTTGATCGCGGAAATATTCGGCGATAGCGGTGGCCGTCATCGCTCCCTTGATGCGGACGAGCGCCGGTTTGTCCGAGGTGGCAACGACGACGACGGAGCGCTTCAGGCCCTCCTCGCCGAGGTCTCGCTCGATGAAATCGCGAACTTCGCGGCCGCGCTCGCCTACCAGCGATATGACGCTGATGTCAGCCTCCGTATTGCGGGCAATCATCGAAAGGAGCGTCGATTTTCCGACGCCGCTGCCCGCCATGATTCCGATACGCTGACCGGAACCCAATGTAATCAAGCCGTCGATGGCGCGAACGCCCACATAAAGCGAATCTTTGATTCGCGGCCGCTGCAAAGGATCCGGCGGCTCCGCGTGAAGCGGATATTCCGTCTTCGAAAGGATCGGCCCTTTGCCGTCCATGGGATTTCCGAGACCGTCCAGCACGCGCCCCAAGAGCTCCATGCCGACCTTGACCTGCAAGGTTTTTTGCGCCGACAGGACTTCGCAGCCCGGACCTATACCCTGCATCTCGCCGATGGGCATCAAAAGCACAAGCCCCTCGCGAAATCCGACGACTTCCGCCGGAATCGGCTCGACGTTCGGGAAGCGCGATTTGATATAGCAGAGCTCGCCAAGGCTGACGTTCGGCCCTTTGGACTCGATGACGAGACCGATGACCTGCGTGACCTTGCCGCTCATCTTCATCGGCTCGGTATCTTCTATCGCGCGGGAGAATTTGGTAAGATTCGGCTCCATCATTTCATAACATCCTGTATGGATTTTCGGATCATATCAAGCTGCGTGGAAAGACGCGCGTCCACGTTGCCGTTTGGCGTCTCGATTACCACGTCGCCGGCGGAAAGATTCTCGTCGGAATGCACTTCAAGGAGCGCCTGCCCTTCCAGGAGCCCTTGGAATTCCGAACGCGCCACCAATACGAGGTCAAAATTTGACGGCGCCACGCGGATATGAACCTCGCTTTGGTCCTTGACCTTCAAAAGAGCCTCCCGAACCAAAGGCAGGATAATCTGCGGCACGTCGATGAAATGCTGCGGCAGCACGCGGTCGGCAATCTCCATCGCTATCGAAGCGATCTTATTTTCCGCGTTCTCCACATAAAGCCGGCAGCTCTCCTTCGCGTCCGCCAGCGTCTTTTCCGCTTTCGCGTTGGCGTCGAGGATCGTCTGCTGTTCTTCTTCCCGAACCTGCTTTATGCCTTCTTCCCGCCCCTCGGCCACCCCCTGTTCGTGGCCTTCTGTCCGGGCGTCTTCCATGATATGACGCGCCTGCTCGTGGGCGTCCTCTATAATCGCCTTCGTTTCCTGCTCGGCGTCCGCACGCATGACGGCGCTGTCTGTCTTTGCTTTGGCGAGAAGCTGCTCCGCTTCCTTCTTTTGGGCGCGGCATTCGGCCATCATCGCCTCGCGGGCCTTTTCCGTCTCTTCCCGCGCGGCCTCGATATCCTTTACAGCCTGTGCCTTGGCTTCCCGTATCTCTGCGTCGGCTTTTTTCTTTGCCTCGGCAATCTCAGCGTTCACCTCAAGCCATCTTTCGTCCTTCTCTTCTTCGAGAACGGGCTCTCCTTCCACGCGCGGCTCTCCCTCCGGCTCCTGAATTTCCTCGGGAGGCGGAGGCGGCGGTGGAGGCGGCGCTTCGATGACGACGGGATCGCCCCAAACGGAGTCTCTGATGATCTTAGACAATCATTTCTTCTCCCTTTCCGCGTGCGACGACGATCTCGCCCTTGTCCTCCAAGTTGCGGATGACGTTTACGATACGCTGCTGCGCTTCTTCGACGTCGCGGATCTTGACCGGGCCCATGAACTCGATTTCCTCGCGCAGCATATCGGCGGCGCGGGTGGACATGTTCTTGAATACCTTGTCGGCGACTTCCTTCGGCGTCGCCTTCAACGAGAGGGACAAATCCTTGTTGTCCACGTCGCGCAGGATGCGCTGGATCGAACGGTCGTCGATCATGACGATATCCTCGAAGACGAACATGAGCTTCTTGATCTCTTCGGTGAGCTCCGGGTTGTCCACTTCGAGGGTCTCGATGATGGCTTTCTCGGAGGTACGATCCACGCGGTTCAGAATCTCGACGATGGCCTTTACGCCGCCCGCCGTAGTGAAGTCCTGCGTAACGAGGGAGGAGAGCTTCCGCTCCAATACGCGCTCGACCTCGCGGATGACGTCCGGCGAAGTGCGGTCCATTTCGGCGATGCGCTTTGCGACGTCCGCCTGCTTGTCCGAAGGAAGAGCGGTCAGGATCATCGCCGCCTGATCGGCGTCGAGATACGCCATGACCAGCGCGATGGTCTGCGGATGCTCGTTTTGGATAAAGTTCAAAAGCTGGGACGGGTCGGTCTTCCGAAGGAAATCGAAAGGCCGCACCTGAAGGCTCGTGGTCAGACGGCTCAGGATATTGGCCGCCTTCTCGGAGCCGAGCGCTTTTTCGAGAACGTCCTGCGCGTATTCAAGGCCGCCGCTGGAGAGATAATCCTTCGCCATGGCGAGCTGGTAGAACTCGCTGATGACGTAGGCCTTCTGCGCGGGCGTGACCTGTTTC
>JAEERZ010000136.1 GCA_016286075.1 Selenomonadaceae bacterium | reverse complement strand
GTTTACGGACTTTGGCAGTGCGTGGGATCCGGATCAGAAAGCGTTTTATTCCTCCTTCGGCTTCGGTCTTTCCATCAATACGCCGGTGGGGCCGATTCGCGTCGATCTTGCGCACGGCAAGCAGGGCAACCGCGTGCATTTCAGCGTCGGCGGTACGTTCTGATATGATTCAGAGGGAAAAAATGCGGCGGGCAATCGCCGCATTTTTCACTGTGGGGGCGTTGCTGGTTGGCGAGCCAGACGCGCAGGCTGCGGGTATGGTGGATGAAGTGACGGCGAAAATAGACGCCGTTACCCCGATTCCGGCGTTGGTGCGGCGACGTATGGAGACGACGGTTTCTGCCATCGGCGCTCAACTGCTGACGGGACGGCGGGTTGCTGACGTGGAGGCGTCCCGGGCGCAGCAGGAAGCCGTTATCCACGAAGTGTTCGACAAGGTTCTCGTCGGATATTCCGTGGAGAGCGTATCGTTGACGCCCGGAGAAAATTCCTTGGTGGAGATCCGGCTCGTGCCTTGGGCGGACGTCATCGGCGCTGTTCGCGTAGACGTAACCGTGGAAGGAATGCCGCCCATAGTTGAGGAAATGGCGCGTCGGGATTTGGCGGACGTGGGCAGCGTTTTCGGGGCGGGCATGCAGGGGCTTCCCGTGGCGGCCAGCGACTGGACCAACGGCGTTTTGAAGCGGAGCCTTCAGGAATACATGGAGGCGCATTTGCCGGAATTCCGTGCGGATTTCGATGTGGAGCCGGGGGTGGAGGCGAAAGTGGCGCTGACCGTCTATCCGAAGCTGCCGGTAGTGCGAACCGTCGACCTCAGCATGCGCAGCGACTCTATCCCGAATTTCACACTGCTCGGGCATCGAAATATCATGCAGGAAAACGTCAATATGCTGATTGGCGTACCGGTGGCCTTTGTCGAACGGCATGAGGCGGAGTTTAACGAAATGTTCGCCGCGTCGCTGGACAAGCAGTCGGATTTTCGTGCGCTGGGTCTTCATACGAAGGTTACCATGCGCCCGGGCCGGGATATGTCCGTCATGAGCCGTTCCGACACAAAGGAATACCTGATCCGCCTTGAAGGCTGGGCAGATATTTCCCATAAGGATTCGGATGGGAACTACACGATGTTCCGGTTCCATGCGGGCAAGCGATTATCGCCCCGGGACGAACTTTTCGTGCAGACGGACGTCGTGCCGCAGGATTTGCACTGGACTTGGGCAGTCGGCTATACCCGCCATTTGACGGACACTACGCGGCTTATCACTCGCTACGATATGCGGGGGGAAAAGATGATTCTCGGCGGAGAGCAGGAACTCGGCCGAAAGTGGATGCTGCGCTACGAATACCGCTGGACGGATCAGTGCGGGGAGGGTGCACTCCGTTACCGACTGCACGATTTCCTGAGCCTTGAATATATCATTGACAAGAACGACAAATGGCTGCGGGTCATCGGAAATTTTTGACGTCAAAGCAACAAAAACTCCGCTCGGATATAATTCCGAACGGAGTTTTTTGATAGCTGTATTTATCTGGTCAGCGAGTGATGCGGTTCGCCGTTCGCGTCGGGTTGCTCGTACATGCCGCGCCGTACCTGCGTGTCGCTGCCGCCCTCTTGTTCATACATGCCGCGGCGCACGTCGTATTTATATTCGCGGGGGCCGTCCTGATGCGCTTCGCTTCCCTTGTTGTGCTCTTCGTGCTTCGCTTCGTTTTTGGCTTCTTCGGGATGTTCGCTCTTTTCGAATTCCTTGCGTTCCTCGGCCTGATGTTTCTCGAATTCCTTGCGTTCTTCTGCCTGGCGTTTTTCGAGATCCTCACGGCGTTCCTCGTGGCGCGCCTCCTGATGCTTCTCGTCGGCGTACTTGCCAAGACGGACGTGCTCGTCGCTGCCGCCTTCCTTCTCGTACATGCCCCGGCGTACATCGTATCGTTCCCCGTTTTGGGAGAACGTGGGGTCTGCCGCTTGAACCGCGAGAAGCGGCGCACCGGCGACGACTGCGCCCAGTACGGCGGCGAAAATCCGGCGATTCCATTTCTTTGCCAATTTCATTGAAAACCACTTCCTTTTTTAAAATATCTGCCGTTATTATATCATACGACGCGCCAAATGGAGAAAAAATTGCAAAAGAAACTTCGTGCAAAATTTTGTTTTGGAGTGTACTCGTCGGGCTCGTTTCACTGAGTTTTCAAAGTAAAATTCGCTTGTCAGGCAGACGGAATTTTCTTATAATATATTCATGAAGTGTTTTTGTTCCGGCGTGGGCCGGAACGGGAGAGAAAGGAGAACCATATGGAACTGAAAGGCTCGAAAACCGAAAAGAATCTCTGGGCGGCGTTTGCCGGAGAATCCCAAGCGCGCAACAAGTACACCTATTATGCCTCGAAGGCGAAGAAAGACGGCTATGAGCAAATTTCAAGGATTTTCGAGGAGACGGCGGGCAACGAGAAGGAGCACGCGAAAATCTGGTTCAAGCTCGTCGAGGGCATCGGCGATACCGCGGCGAACCTCAAGGCGGCTGCGGCGGGCGAGCACGACGAATGGACGAGCATGTATCCCGAGTTCGCCAAGGTTGCAAAAGAAGAAGGATTCACGAAAATCGCGAAGCTGTTTGAGAAGGTCGCCGAGATCGAGAAAGAGCATGAGACGCGCTATAATCTGCTGTTGGCGAATATGGAGCAGGACAAGGTCTTCAAGAAGAGCGAGAAGATTATTTGGCAGTGCCTGAACTGCGGTTACGTCTGCGAGGCAAAAGAGGCTCCGGAGAAGTGTCCGGTCTGCGAGCACCCGAAGGCGTATTTCCAGCAGGTTGCGAAAAATTATTGAGCAAGAATGAATGGTCAAAGGGGAGGGCAGTGCCCTCCTCTTCGTATTTTTCCAAAATGAATCTTATGCGCAAATATGTAGAGAGTATAGGAAATCAAGACCCTTCGACAAGGAAATTTCTGCCCGCTTCCCGCTTTTTTCATTTGAAAAGCGTATGCTTTTCCTATAGTTTGTATTGAAGCAAATGCGGGTTTTATGCTAAAATAAAATGATTAGAAGTTTTCGGGAGGAGGCGCGCCGTTGAAGATTATGTTTTCCGCCGGGGAGGCGTCGGGCGATCTTCATGGCGCACGGCTCGCAGAAGGAGTGCGGCGGCTGGCGCCGGAGGCGGAGCTTTTCGGTTTCGGCGGCGCGCAGATGGAAGCGGCGGGCGTTCGGCTTGTCGCAGATTGCGCGGCATACAGCGTCATGGGCGTTTGGGAGGTTCTGCTGAATCTTTCCCGAATCCTTTCGCTGCTGAATCTTCTGACTGATGCGATGAAGAGAGAGAAGCCCGATTTGCTCGTGCTGATCGACTATCCCGATTTCAACTGGCGGCTGGCGAAGCGGGCGAAGGCGCTCGGCGTCCGCGTGTTTTCCTATATCCCGCCGTCGGCTTGGGCGTGGCGCAAGGGCCGCGCGAAGAACTGCGCGAAGCTTGCAGACGAGTTTGTAGCGATTTTTCCTTTTGAATTGCCTGTGTACGAGGCGGCCGGGGCGAATATTTCCTTTGTCGGAAATCCTCTCGTCGATACGGTGAAGCCGTTGATGACGGAAGAGGAAGCGCGGGCTTTTTTCGGTGTGCCCTCGGGCGCGTATCCGGTGCTTTTGATGCCGGGAAGCCGAAAACAGGAAATATCGCTGGTGTTTCCGACGATGCTCCAGGGCGCGCGGCGGATAAAAGACGAAAAGCCGGAGACGGTTTTCTATCTTCCGGTGGCGCAAGGCATGGATCAGGCGCGGATGGAACGCATGGCCGCGGAAGCGGGTGTGGAGGTTGTCTTTACCCATGAGCACACATATGATTTGATGAGAATTGCGCGTTTCGCGCTGGCGACTTCGGGGACGGTGGTCATGGAGGCTGCGCTTTTAGGGTTGCCCTGCATCGTGCTGTATCGTCTTTCGCCGGTTTCCTATTTCTTCGGGCGGCTTTTGGTGAACGTCAAGTATTTCAGTCTGCCGAATATCCTTTTGGACGAGATGGCCCAGCCGGAACTTTTGCAGGACGAGGCGAATCCCGACCGAATTTTTGAAGAAGCGTGCCGTTTTTGGGCGGAGCCGGGTTATCGGGAATCGGTACGAAAGAAGTTGACAGCCGCCTGCGAGAAGCTGGGGCCTCCGGGCGCTTCGGAGCGCGTGGCTCGTCGCATCGTTGACGCGGCCTCGGGGAGGACGGCATGAAGAGTTATTTGCGCCTGCTCGCCTATATCGGGCCGTACAAAAAACGGTTGGCGGAGGCTTTCGTCTGCATTGTCGTCGCCGCCGCGGCCAACCTGTACCTGCCTTGGGTCATCAAGGATATGATTGACAAGGTGCTGGCGGCCCGCGATATGGAAATGCTGAATTTGATTTGCGTCGGCATCGTCGTGATCTTCTTCGTGCGCGGGATTTTTTACTACGGGCAGGGATACCTCGTCTCGTATATCGGGCAGCGCGTGATTGTCGACGTACGGGACGTGTTGTTCCGGAAGCTCCAGCGTATGCCGATTTCGTTTTTCGACCGTCATCAGACGGGCGAGATCATGAGTTATATCTCTAACGATGTGGCGGCGCTTCAAAGCGCGTTAGTGGAACGCATGGTAGAGGCGTTGACGGAAAGCGCGATTTTTTTCGGATCGCTGGTCATGATGGTGCTGCTGGACTGGAAGCTCAGCATTCTGACGCTGGTCACGGTGCCGCTGGTCGGACTGGCGATGGACTTCTTCGGAAGAAAGGTTCGCTGGGCCGGTTCGGTAATCCAGGCTCGCATGTCTGATATTACGGCACTGATGCAGGAGAGTATTTCGTCGGAACGCGTGGTAAAGTCTTTCGTGCGGGAGGATTTCGAGATCGACCGTTTCCACGAGCAGAACGAGCTGAATTTCCGCGCCCAGATGAAGGACGCACAGCTGTCGAGTCTCTTGACGCCGACGGTGGAATTTCTCGCGGCCCTCGCTGTGACGGTGATTATCTGGTTCGGCGGCAAAGAGGTCGTGGACGGCGTTATCACGGCGGGCACGCTGGTGGCGTTCCTGACTTACGCGGTGAATCTCGCCAACCCGGTCAAGCGATTGTCGCGTATTTATGCGCAGATTCAAAAGGCGATGGCCGGCGCGGACCGCGTGTTCGCGCTGCTCGACACGGAGGAGACGGTGACCAGCGCGCCTGACGCGAAGCTTTTGCCCCCGGTGGAAGGGCGGGTCGCTTTTTCCAACGTGGATTTCTCTTATCGGGAGGATGTGCCGGCCTTGACGGGCGTGACGCTGGCGGCAGAGCCGGGGCAGATGATTGCCTTCGTCGGCCCCTCCGGCGCAGGAAAATCTACGGTGGCGAACCTGATTCCGAGATTTTACGACGTGACCGGCGGTTCGATTACCATAGACGGGCACGACGTGCGGGACGTGACGACGGATTCGCTGCGAACGCAGATCGGTCTTGTGCCGCAGGAAACGGTGTTGTTCTCGGCCACGGTGCGCGAAAATATCCGCTACGGGCGGCTCGACGCTACCGATGCGGAGATCGAAGCGGCGGCAAAGGATGCCAACGCCCACGATTTTATCATGGCGCTGCCAGAGGGTTACGACACGGAGATCGGCGAGCGAGGCGCGACGCTTTCCGGCGGGCAGCGGCAGCGGATCGCGATTGCCCGGGCGATATTGAAAGACCCGAAAATATTGATTCTTGACGAGGCCACCAGCGCTCTCGACACTGAGAGCGAAAAGATTGTCCAGGCGGCTCTCGACCGCCTGATGGTCGGTCGCACGTCCTTCGTGATTGCTCATCGGCTTTCGACGATCATTGGTGCCGACAGGATCTACGTGCTGGACGGCGGCAAGATCCGCGAGCAGGGCACCCATGAGGAACTGCTGGCGGCAGGCGGGTTATATGCAAGTTTATATCAAATACAGTATGGAAAAACGTAAAACTCCAAGGTCAATCCACTTTTCACTCTCCACACTCCACTCTATTTAAAAAGGGGAAGCGCAATGCAATTTTTATACGATATCGCGGCAATTATTGTGGTGTTGCTCATCATTCCTGTTTTCATGGTGCGCGCCATTCGCGAGAGAGGCTTCATCGAGCGGATCCGTCAAAGCCTTGGGTTCATTCCCGAAGAGGCTTTGGAAAAAGTCGCGAAGAAAAATTGCATCTGGGTGCATGCGGCGTCCGTGGGCGAGATTGTGGCTGCGAGCCCGCTCAT
>JAEERZ010000135.1 GCA_016286075.1 Selenomonadaceae bacterium | reverse complement strand
CGTCTCCGAAGGACGCTCGGCGTTCGGCAGGTGGACGATTACCGGGGATGCAACGCCCGCATCCGCCGCCGAAAGGTTCATTGACGTGTCGAGGGACGGACGCACCGGGATGGTCTCGTCGATAGCCTCCTTATAGTAGTTCGCCACGTCCAACTCCACCCTGAGGCCCATCGCCTGATCGAGCTGCGCCTTGCTGGTGTTGTAGTTGTAAAGAGCGCTGATATAATTGGTCTGGGACTGAATCAGCTTTTCCTCCGCGTCCATGACGTCGAGGTTCGTTCCGACGCCGGCGCTGTAGCGAACCTGCGCAATCTTATAGTCTTCCTGCGCCTGATCGACGGCAACCTTCGTCGTGTGAATGTTCTTTTCCGCCGCAAGAAGACTCAGGTACGCCTTGCGGACGTCCAGCTGAATGCTCTCCTGCGTCTCGTAAAGCTGCTGCTCGGCTTTTCGCATGGAGGCTTTCGCCTGCTGCACCTGCGCCTCTGTCACGTTATTGTCAAAGATGTTCCAACTCATCAGAAGCGTTCCCGCCGTACCATCACTGGAAGAGTTATTAATCCCGCCCAAATTCGTCGAAACAGGCTCGTCACCTGTCCACGAACGTGTAACAGTCGCATTTAGCTGAGGGCGATACCCTGCTTTCGCCGCTTTCATCTGCGCCTCGGCCTTCTTCCAAGCACGCTCCATCGCAATCCCGTCAGGACGGTGAACCAGCGCATAGTCCGTGCAATGAGGAAGCGAAATATCGTACTTCGTATAGGAGAGATTTTCCTTCGCGTCCACGATGGTATCCGTGGGCAGACCGACGATGTTGTTGAAGGTCGCCACCGCAATATCGTAACTATTTTGCGCGTCCACAAGGTTCTGCTGCTGATTCGCCAACTCGACCTGGGAACGCAGCACGTCCGACTTCGCGACGGTGCCGACGCGATACTGGGCGTTGACGTTGTCAAGATGAGCCTGCAGCGTGTCCACGGCCTCTTTGTTGACCTGAATCATGTTGCGATACTGCAAGATTTGGAAATATGCAGAGGTGGTCTGCTGTTTGATGGCCTGCCGTGTCGCTTCCAGCGTCAAATCAGCCGCGTCCCGGCCCAATTCCGCCGCTTCGATAGTGTTCTCAATTCGGCCTCCCGTATAAAGCGGGAATGAAACCGTAACGGAATTGGAATAAATACGATCTACTTGGAGGTCATATTGTTGTTTAAGCACATCTATCGTAGTATCCTCATATGCATGACCGCCAAGACCACGCTTCAGATCTCCGCTCCACGAGAGCGTCGGTCCTGCCTGCCGACGCGCTTGGCGATGCGCCCAGTACGCCTGAGACTGGTCTTCCGCCGACTCTTTAATGGTTCGGTTATTTTCCAGCGCCATGTCGATGCTTTCCCTCAACGTTAACTCCACAATCGGCGCGGCCTCCGCCGCCCCCAAAGCGGCAAAGCCAAAATAGCCCGCGACAGCTAAAACCGCGAGTGTCTTTTGCAGCTTCTTGATGCGTTTCATCAATACTTCCCCCTGTATAATACCTGCATAAATATTTGCCGATACTTCGACGTATATTTATTTTACCGCTTTTCCTCCATCTGTGCAAATAAAAACTATCTCATAAACATTAAGTTTTTCTTAAAAATCTTTGAGGTGTACTCCAAAAACACGCAGCCTCCTTGACAAGGCCGCGTGTTTTTTGTCGCCTAAAACTCCTGCCGGACGCCCACATAGGTCGCCCTTCTGTCGCCGTCGTTCACGTCGTCCACCTGCCCGAAGAGATAGGTGCTCTTTGCGACGCGGACGCTTGCCCTCGGACGAAGGCGGATGTTGTTCAGGTCATAGGCGTCAACGGAGAAGCGCCAGTATTTTCCGGCGTCGGCGTCAAGGCCAAGGCCCACCTCGCCGTCGATGATGCCCGCCCGCGCCGTCAGCGCGCCCATCCTTTGACCGGCCTGCAGATTGAAGCGATTGCCTTCGCCGATATCGTTGACGCCGATCTTAAACAGGCTTTTCTCCGACGGCGAAACCGTCACGTCGAAATTCGCCCGCCAGTTGCTTTCCTGACCGCTGTACATGACTTCAAGTCCCGGGCTGATCGCTCCGCCGCCAAGTCCGCTCATCATCTTGTCCGCTTTCTCCGTAACCTGGCGGGTGTTGTGCAGCACCGCCTGCAAATCCTCTGCCGTCTGCGGATTGGTCACGACGCCTTCAAGACTTTTCGCCATATTGTCGATACGGGCGCTGGTCGTCGCGATGTTCGCCACCGTCGCGCGAAGGTTCGCGGCCGCCTCTCCGTCGCCGGAGAAGTCTTTGACCATAAGCTCGACCTCCTGCGCCGCGCCTGCGAGACTCACCGACAGCATGGACAGGCTGTGCACCATGCGGTTGATCTCGCTCTCGTTGCGTACGGCCATGCGGGAAAACGCGCCGGTCATCTCACGGACGTTGCCCGTGATATCCTTCAAATTGACCGCAGTGGCGACGAGAGACGTATTGAGGTCCGGATTGTTGACCACGGCGTTGATGCCGTTCAGCATCTCATGGGCCTGTTCCACCAACACCGACAACTTCGCCATCACCGTCTCCATGCTCTCCTCGGGGGATCCCGCCACCCGATCGCCGTCGTCCAAGTACACGCCGGTGTCCTTCGCCGGAAGAATATTGATATACTTCTCCCCCAAGAAACCGCTGGAACTGACCGTAATTTTCGAGGCATGGGGAATGCGGATGTCTTCGTTGACCGACATGGTGACCAGGACATGCATCCCTTCAGTCTCGACGCTGTTCACCTTGCCGGCAAGCACGCCCGCAAAGCGAACCTCCGCCGCCGGGTTCAGCCCGACGACTTCGGGAAACGTAGTGTACAAGGTGTATTGGCTCGGGCCGAACAACTTGACGCCGGAAAGCCCGAACAGCATCAGCGCCAGCAACACCAAGCCGCAAACGGTAAACGCGCCGACTTTCACTTCATTTGACATGCCCATTATCCCGCCCTTCCTATTCTATCGCAAAGCTTCCGAGGAATTCCCGCACCCGCGGGTCCTTCAGCCGCCGAAAGTCTTCCGTCTTTTCCATCGCGATGATTTCACCTTCGTAGAGCATCGCGATCCGGTTCGCCACAAGGCAGGCGCTCTCCATATCGTGGGTCACCACGATGGACGTGACGTCCAGTTTCTTCTGCGTCTCGATAATCAGATCGTCGATTTTCCTCGTCATCACCGGATCGAGGCCCGAGTCCGGCTCGTCGTAAAAAATGATCGACGGGCCGAAAGCCAACGCCCGCGCAAGGCTCACGCGCTTCTTCATACCGCCCGAAAGCTCGCCGGGCATCATATCCTCCGCATTCGGGAGCCCCACCAGCGAAAGCTTTTCGCGAACGAGATCCTGTATTTTTTCCTCCGAATAATCCGTATGCTCCCTGAGGCCGAAGGCCACGTTGTCCCCCACCGTCATCGAGTCGAAAAGAGCCGAATACTGAAACACCATGCCCATGGAGAGGCGCACCTCGTCGAGGGCCTCCTCGTCCAGCTCCGTGATTTCCCGCCCGTCGATCCAAATCTCGCCGGAGGTGGGTCGGTCCAGCCCGATCATCAGCCGCAGCAATGTGCTCTTTCCCGATCCGGAACCGCCGATCAGCGCCAGCGTCTCGCCGTCCTCCACCCGAAAGCCCACGTCCCGCAGCACCGATTTATTCCCAAAGGACTTGTTTACATGCTTCAGCTCGATCATAGCGCGCTTCCTTATTTATACAGAATCAGGGACAGAAAACAATTCATGATGAAAATGACGATGATTGCGCTGACAACCGAACGCGTCGTCGCGACGCCCACGCCCTCCGCCCCGGCAGGCGCTTTGAGACCGCAATAGCAACCGAGCACCGCGATGAACATGCCGAACACCACCGCCTTTACCAAGCCGCCGGTGATGTCGTGCACCACCGCGAAAGTCGAAATGGAATTCCAATATAAATAGGAAGAAATCCCCGACCAGCCCGTGGCGATCAGCCAGCCGCCCAGAATGCCGATCACGTCTCCGAACACCGTCAGCACCGGCACCATCGCCATGCAGGCAATCATGCGCGGCACGATCAGATACCCGATGGGATTCGTGGCCATGACCCGGAGCGCGTCGATCTGCTCCGTGACCTTCATCGTGCTGATCTCCGCCGTGATAGCCGAGCCCACGCGGCCCGCCGCCACCACGCCCACCAGTACCGGTCCCAATTCTCTGCCGATGGCGATAGTGATTACGCCGCCGATGGTGGACTGCGCGCCGAACCGGATAAACTCGTGGGCAATCTGGAGCGTCATCACCATGCCCGTAAAAAGCAGCGTCAGCCCCACGATGGGCAGCGAATCCGCGCCGAGGTGCGCCATCTGCGAAAAAACATGACGCATGCGGGGCGGTTTTTTCAGCTGTTGGATCGTTTCCGCCAACAGCATCATGACTTCCCCGATATATTGCAGCCATCGGATTACGAACCGTCCGACGCGCTCAAAAAAGAGATTCACCATGCGCCTTCCCTCTCGCGAAAACGAAACGCCCCGCGTCTCGCTCTTCCTGTAAAATAAATTCTCCCAAGTTTATATATTACTCTTTTTGCCCACAAATCGCAAGCTTTTCCCATCCTTGACAAACAAGCCATTTCCTATAAAATAGGAATGTCGAAATACGGAAAGGAAGCGAAGGCATGGAAAACGAAGCGGGCATCCCCACATTCAGGCACCCCGGCGCGGAACTCGGCGACATGCTCGTCCTTGTGGATATGCCCCGCAAAGAGTTGGCGCTCCGCACCGGCGTCTCCGAAAAACATATCGACGCCGTCATCGCCGGAAACCGGGACGTTTCCCTCCCCTTCGCAAAACGTCTCGAATGCGCGCTGCGCGTCCCTGCCCGAAAGTGGATGGATATGCAGCTACGCTATGACGCATCTGTTTTCGAGCAAAAGGAACGGGACCGCTTTCATCCCGACGAGATGGACGTCTCTCTTCGCCTGGCCGAAGTCCTTCCCGTTTTGAAGGACTTCAAACTCCTCGGCAACCCGGAAAACGACATAGACGTCATACGCGAGCTGCGAAAATTCTTGGGCGTCAGCGATCTCCGAGTCGTCTCTGACATCACCCGCCAAGTCGACTATCGTTCCTGGTCCCGCAGCGTCGACGACCTCGACCCCTATATGCTGCTGGCGTGGCGGCAAATGTGCGAGCGGCTGACGGAAGTCATGCCTGTCGCTTCCCGCCTCAGCGTCCAAAAGCTCGAGGACAGCGTCCTCGCCATAAAGCATCTGATGTTTTATCCGGAAAAAGGGCTTCCCTTCCACATCGAAAAAACCCTCGCCCCCTGCGGCATCGCTTTCCGTCTTGTCCCGCCCTTCCCGGGCGTCCCTGTCCGGGGTTATGCGCGGCGGCGCGGCGACGGCCGCTGCCTCCTCTGCCTTCCGATTCGGCAAGAGCCTCAAAGCGACTTTTGGCGCACGCTGTTCCGGGAAATCAGCCGCATCATCAACGGCAACGGAAACTTCGTGGACTTCTTCGGGAAGGACGACGCCGAAACCTACGCCGACGAATGCGCAGACGAGCTGCTGATTCCCGAGATCCGCTACCGTCGGCTCATCGGAAACGGGGATTTCTCCTTCGACACCGTCCGCCGTTTCGCGGAAAGCCAAATCGTCCCCGAGCATATCCTGTTGACCCGCCTGATTCGCGACGGGTTCATCGCGGAAACGGAAGAAACGAAGAATCATTTGCCGGAATACGCTTGGGAAGACTTATGATCGCATAAAAAACGTCATGTCCTAACGGGCATGACGTTTTCACATTTTATATCATCCGTTCCTCCAATCTCTTCGCGATGGCTCCCTCTATGGCGTAGCTCGTCATGTCGAGGGCCTTGCCCTTCGCCACGCACGCCTCATAAAGGTCGTTCAGCTCTCTGCCGCGCAATTTCTCTTCCATCCGCGCCTCCACATACTTGTCGCAGAGTGCCGCAAATTCTTTGTCTTCCGTCATATTCGTCCTCCCGCAAAAAGCCCCTGCCCCTTTTTACAGAGGCAGGGGCTTTTCCCGCGTTTACGCTTTTATTTCTTTTCCTTCTCCGCCTGATACTTCGCAATAATCTCCTCCGCGGTGCGCTGGGGCATTTCCTCGTAATGGGAGAACTCCACCGAGAAATCGCCGCGGCCCTTCGTCTGGGAGCGAAGCTCCGTCGCGTATTTGTA
>JAEERZ010000002.1 GCA_016286075.1 Selenomonadaceae bacterium | reverse complement strand
TCGCCGTCATGGTCTGCGCTACCGGTTTTGTGATGTTCATCATGAACGCCGTGCTGAACCGCTTCATCCGTATCGCGACTACCGACGCTTTGACGCGGCTTCCGAACCGGGAACGTTTCGGCGCGTTTTTCGCCCATGCGCAGAACAGTCGAAAAGATTATGTTTTCTTTCTGCTGGATATTGATAAATTCAAGCATATAAACGATACTTTCGGCCACGAGAAAGGGGACAAAGTGCTTCGCCGCGTGGCGGCGGCTCTTCGGAAAATCAGCAAGAGAGGCATGATTGCCCGATGGGGCGGCGACGAGTTCATCGGCATGCTGCCGACGGCGGTGGCGGAGGGGCGGCTTCGCACGTTTTGCGATATGATAAAGACCGTCAACGATCCCGTTTACGGGCGGATTTCCGTCAGTATCGGCGCCTGCCATGTGGACAAGCGGGCGTCGCTGGAGGAGTTGATCCGGGCGGCCGATAAGGGTATGTATCTGTCGAAAGAGAAATATGGCTGTCAGGTGACATGGGAAGAACTGCAACTGAGAACGAAAAAGTAAATGGTATAAAGGAAACTGATTCAGCGTTTCTTAAAAATAGCAAGGGCTGTCGGCGCGCCGACGGTCCTCTTTTGGCGTTGACAAGGACGGGAGCGAACAGATGAAGGCTTTATTTGAGGCGATACGGGCGGACGAAGCGGTCCGGCGGACGGCGGCGTGTTTTCAAAAGAAGCGCGGACAAAGTTTCATATACGGCCTTTCGGGCGCGCAGAAGCACGCCGTTTTCGCGGCGGCTTATGAAGAGGCGCCGCGTCCGTTCGTGATTCTCGTTCACGACAAAGAGGCCTTGGAAGCGTGGCGGGAAAATCTGTCGTTCCTGCTTCCGGGGAGAAGCGTCGTCGAGCTTCCCGCGGCGGATATGGTGACGTTCCAGACGGCGGCGAAAAGTCTGGAACTGACGGCGAAGCGGATGGACGTCTTGGGGCGGCTGATACGAAAAGAACCGACGGTCGTGCTGGCGCTTCCGACGGCGGCGGCGCAGAAGGGGATGTCAAAACGGGCGTTTGAGCGTTTAAGTTTGCGTCTTTCCGTGGGAGAGGAAATAGGACGGGACGCGCTGCTCCGCCGGTTGACCGAGCTCGGGTACGAGCACGCGCCGGAAGTGGAATGCGTCGGGGAGTTCAGCGTGCGCGGCGGCATTGTGGACGTCTTCCCCGTGAACGCGACTTTGCCCGTGCGTATTGAGTTTTTCGGTGACGAGGTAGATTCCTTGCGCGATTTCGAGCCGGAAACGAAACGGTCCGTGCGGAATCTGACGCAGGTCAGCGTCCTGCCTCTTGCTAACGCGGACGCGGCGGAATCGTCGTCGGCGTTCTTTTCCTATATGGCGGACGGGGGGACGGTGCTTTTCGACGAGCCGACGCGTTTTCGCGAGACGCTGCTGCGCACGGCGAAGGAAGACCCCGAGGCGAAAAAGAGCGTGTTCTCCTGGGAGGAGTTATTGGAAGAGGCGGCCTCGTGCAATGTGATGTACGCCGCGCTCATGCTTCAGAAGATACATGGGGCGGAGCCGTCGGAGATTGTCGGCGCAACGGCAAAAGCCGTGTCCCCGTACCGGCGGCAGATGGATCTTTTCGCGTCGGACGTCAGGGACTGGATGCACGACGGGCAGCGCATATTGATCTTGATGGGCGACGCTGCGAAGTCCTCGTCGATGCGGGAGCTTTTGGCGAAGTATCGCGTTCCGGCGGTTGTCCTGCCGAATCCGGACGTCCTTTCCGATGGTTCGGCGACGGTGGCGGAAGGGACGCTGACGGAAGGATTCGAGTTTCCCGAGGCGAAGGTCGTCGTCATATCGGAGCGGGACGTTTTCGGCCGCCAGAAGAAAAAGCTCCGCGCGCCCAAAGCGCCGGACGGGACGAGAATTTCTCATTTCCGGGAGATAAGGGCCGGGGATTATGTGGTGCACGTCGTCCACGGCATCGGTAAATATCTCGGCGTCGAGACCATAGAATCGGGCGGCGTCAAGAGAGATTATCTTCATATTAAATACGGCGGCGACGATAAGCTGTTTGTGCCGACGGATCAGGTGCAGCTTTTGCAGAAGTACATCGGCGCGGAGGGCGAGGCGCCGCGGCTTTCCCGCATGGGAGGCGCGGAATGGAACCGGGCCAAGGCGCGGGCAAAGGCGGCCGTGGAAGATATCGCGGAGGAACTCATCAAGCTTTACGCGAAGCGTCGCAGTACGCCGGGGGTCGCTTTCGCCGAGGACACGCCGTGGCAGCGGGAGTTTGAGGACGCGTTTCCCTTCGAGGAGACGCCCGACCAACTTGCCGCCCTCCGGGAAATCAAGGCGGATATGGAAAAACCGGCGCCGATGGACCGGCTGCTTTGCGGCGACGTGGGATTCGGAAAGACGGAGGTTGCCGTTCGCGCCGCGTTCAAGGCGGTAATGGGAGGAAAGCAGGTGGCGGTGCTGGTGCCGACCACCGTTTTGGCGCAGCAGCATTATCAGACGTTTACGGAACGATTTTTGAATTTCGGTCCCACGGTAGACGTGGTCTGCCGTTTTCGGACGCAGAAAGAGCAGAAGGCGGCGCTGGAACGGGTGCGGGACGGGCGGACCGACATTTTGATCGGCACCCATGCGATATTGAATCAGAAACGGGTGGTCTTTAAGGATTTAGGGCTTTTGATCGTGGACGAGGAGCAGCGTTTCGGCGTCAAGCAGAAGGAACGGATCAAGGAAATCTCTGCGGGCATCGACGTCCTGACGCTCTCGGCTACGCCGATTCCGAGGACGCTGCACATGTCCCTTGTGGGCGCGAGGGATATGAGCGTCATTGAAACGCCGCCCGCCGAGCGGTACCCAATCCAGACGTATGTTATCGAATCCAACGACGCGATCTTGGCAGGGGCGATTCGCCGAGAGCTGAAACGCGGCGGGCAGATTTATTTTATCTACAATCGGATAGAGACCATCGAGCGGATGAGGCTGCGTCTCGAAGCGCTGGTGCCGGAGGCGCGGATACGGACGGCTCACGGGCAGATGACGGAAGCGGTCTTGGAACGGGTGATGATGGAGTTTTACGAGGGCGAGTACGATATCCTCCTTTCCACGAGCATAGTGGAAAACGGCCTCGACGTGGCCAACGCCAATACGATCATCGTTTACAACGCCGACCGCTTCGGTCTTTCCCAGCTCTATCAGATGCGCGGGCGCGTGGGACGCTCCCATCGCATGGCTTACGCTTATTTCGTCTATCAGGCGGACAAAGTCCTGACGGAAGCGGCGGAAAAACGGCTGCACGCCATGAAGGAATTTGCGGAATTGGGCGCGGGCTTTAAGATTGCCATGCGCGACCTGGAAATCCGGGGCGCGGGAGACCTGTTGGGAGCGCAGCAGCACGGGCATATCGCCAGCGTCGGCTTTGAAATGTATTGCCGTCTGCTGGACGAGGCCGTGCGTTCGCTGGAAACCGGAAAGCCTGTGGAGGAGCAGCCGGAGCCGGTCATCGAGATTGAAGTGGAGGCCTATTTGGACGGCGCGTTTATAGACGACGCCATGCACAAGATCGAAATCTATCAGCGCATCGCGGCGGTGCGGACGGAGCAGCATATCGCGTCGCTTTTGGACGAGCTGATCGACCGGTTCGGCGAGCCGACGGAATCGGTGCTTCGGCTGCTGAAGGTTGCGCAAATCAAAAATTATTTACGGAATTTAGGCGTCAAGAGCGTCGTGGAGAAAGAGAACTTTGTGGAATTCACCCTTGCGGAGAATCATAAGGTCGAGCCGGAACGTGTAGTCGCGCTGCGGAAAAAGTTGGGGAAGGCGCTGATGCTGTTGCCGTCCCAGCAGATATTCCGCGTGCGGTTCGGGAAAAAACCGGATCAGGATAAATTGCTGGATATGTTGTTGAACGTCTGCAAGGTGCTGGCAGGGGAACCTGCGGAAGAAAAAGCGGAGAAGAAGGGAGATAAAAGCTGATGGGAACGATAAAGGTGGTCGGGCTCGGGCCGGGGCATTTCGGCGGCATGACCGTCGAGGCCTGGGAGACGATACAAAACGCGTCGCCGCTGATTCTGCGGACGGCGGTGCATCCGACGGTGAATGAGCTGTCGCGTCGGGGAATCGTTTTTTCTTCGTATGATGAGAGGTATGAGAAAGCGGAGAATTTCGAGGCGCTGTATGCTTCCATTGCGGACGACCTTGTCAGCCGCGCCAAAGCGGGGGAAAATATCGTTTACGCGGTTCCCGGAAGTCCGCTGGTGGCGGAGCGGACGGTGGCGCTCCTGCGGGAACGGGCAGAGCGGGAAAACGTGGCCCTGACGATTCTGCCCGGCATGAGTTTTACCGAAGTGCTTTGCGCGCGTCTCGGCGTCGATCCGGTGAACGGGCTTTTGATTATGGACGCCGCCGACCTCGATCGTCTGCCGATGGACTGGCCCACGGGCTTGATCGTGACGCAGGTTTACAGCCAAGCGGTGGCCTCCGAGGCAAAGCTGGCGCTGATGGAATGCTTACCCGACGAATATGAGATCGTGCTTGCGCGGCGAATCGGCCTTCCCGACGAGAGCGTGCGGAGAATCCCGCTGTACAGTCTCGATCGTCAGCCGGATATCGATTATCTGACGAGCCTTTATGTGCCGCCGTTGCCGCGGGCGGCCCGTTTCGATTTTTCGCCGCTCACGGATATCATGCGGCAGCTTCGCGAGCCGGGCGGATGCCCGTGGGATCGGGTGCAGACGCCGGAAAGTCTCAGGAAGCACGTATTAGAGGAAGCCTACGAAGTCGTCGAGGCCATCGACGAGAAAGACGCGGGGCTCTTGGCGGAGGAACTGGGCGACCTGCTGCTTCAGATTGTGTTTCAGGCACGCATTGCCGAGGAGGCAGGCGTTTTCTCCATGCAGGACGTGGTGGACGGAATCACGGAAAAGCTGGTGCGTAGGCATCCGCATATTTTCGGGGACGTGCAGGCGGAAGACGCCGCGGCGGTGCTGGCAAATTGGGAAGCCATCAAGCGGAAGGAGAAGCCCGAGCGCAAGTCGCGTCTTGACGGCGTGCCGAAGGAGTTGCCCGCTCTGATGGCGGCGGCGAAGCTTCAGGGGAAAGCGGCGGACGCGGGCTTCGATTGGGACGACGTCGCGCCCGTATTTGAGAAATGCCGCGAAGAATGGCAGGAACTGAAAGAAGCGGTCGGGCAAAAGGACGCGGCGCATATTGAAGAAGAACTGGGCGATCTCCTTTTCGCAGTTGTCAATCTCTCGCGCTTTCTGAAGGTCAACGCCGAGCTTGCGCTTTTGGCGGCCAACCGGAAATTCAAGAGGCGGTTCCGCAAGGTGGAAGAGAAGGTCGAGGCCGCCGGCGGCGACTGGAAACAATTTACGCTGCAAGAGCTCGATGCGTTTTGGGACGAAGCGAAACGGGCGGAAGGAAAATAGGATGCCGGAAAATAATTCTAGCGTTTGCTGCGGGACTTGTTCCACGGTTTTCCTGTGACGTTTTACCTATTTGTTATTTTTTTCTTTTTTTTAGAGCCGGAAAAGAAGGATTTTTTTGAGAAACGGCGAAATTTTTCCGTCGGTATCTCGTAATCATCATTATTATAGGGAGGCTGTGTACATGAATAAGGCAGAATTGGTCGGGAAAATGGCAGGCAAAGCGGGTCTGACGAAGAAGGATGCGGAGAAGGCGCTGAATGCGTTCGTCGCCAGCGTGCAGGAAGCTCTTGTCAAGAAGGACAAGGTTCAGCTGATCGGCTTCGGCACCTTTGAGGTCAAGGAGCGCGCCGCTCGTATGGGCCGTAATCCGCAGACCGGAGCGGCAATCAAGATTGCGGCTTCGAAAGCGCCGGTATTCAAAGTTGGCAAGGCTCTGAAAGACGCCGTCAACAAAAAGAAGAAATAAGATACGGAAGCCGAAGGGGCTGCCGGACGAAGGAGTTCTTTCGTTCGGCGGCTCCTTTTTCGTTGCGGATAAAGATTGTTTTCAGCTTGGGAGGACGTTCACGTGGAGGAAATGAAAAATCGGGGCGTGTTGATTGCCGGAGGGACGTCCGGCGTCGGCCTTGCGGCGGCGCGGATTTTTCTTTCGGAAGGCGCGCAGGTGGTCTTGGCGGGCAGAGACGCCGCGCGGGGCGAGGCTGCTCTTCGGGATTTGGAGGGCGGCGAGCGGGCGTTTTTTATTGCCGCTGACGTGCGGGCACCTTCGTCCTGCGACGCATTGGCAAAAGAAGCGAAGGAACGGATGGGACGTCTCGACGTGCTGATGAATTCCGCAGGCGTCTATCGGGAAGAAGCGGCGGAAGAACTGACGGAAGCTTCCTATGCAGAGATCATGGATACGAACGTCAAAGGCACGATGTTTATGGCGCGGGCGGCGCTGCCGTTTTTGCGGGAAACGAAGGGAAATATCGTTAATGTTGCTTCGGACGCGGGACTCAAAGGGAATTATCTTTGCAGTCTTTATTGCGCGTCCAAGGGAGCGGTGGTGCTTTACACCCGCGCCTTGGCGATAGAGGCGGCGCGTTTTGGCGTGCGCGTGAACTGCGTCGCTCCCGGCGACGTGCTGACGCCGATGACGGAAGCGCAGCTTGAAAAAGCGCCGTCGCGAGAAGAAGGCTTGTCAGCGATGGCTTCCGTATATCCGATGGGACGCATAGGAACGGCGGAAGAGGTAGCCGCGGTGGCGTATTTCCTCGCGTCGCCGAAAGCGTCTTTTGTGACCGGCACGTGTTGGAGCGTGGACGGGGGAATTACGGCGTAATTATCCGTTTTTTGTCGTCCAGTAGGGAAGGCTAATTTTGAAAAAACTGAATCGTATTCTATATAAATTTGCAACGCTGCAAGAATCAAGAATTCTTGCAGCGTTTCGTATGATTGCCATAATGCTTGCGGTTGTGCTACAATGAATCCGAATTAGGAGGTTTGTCGATGCGGGAGAAGCATTTCCTGATTATCGCGGCGTCCATCGGTTCCGGGCATATCAAGGCGGCCGAGGCGGTGGGGGACGCGCTGAAAACAAAATATCCCGACGCGCAGATCCATACCGAGGATTTTACGATGTGGCGCATTTCATGGGCGACGGCATTCATGAAAGCGTGTTATCTTTTTATGCTGCGTTTTATCCCGAATCTGTACGAGCTGATGTACCGATTTACCGGCGGGCGCGCCGGGGGGCTTTCCGTGCAGAGCCTGATTTCCGCGTTTACGGCGAGGGATATCGCCGCGCTGGTCAAGAAATATCATCCGGAGGCAGTGATTTGTACTCACCCGTTTCCGGCCGGGGCGGCTTCGTGGAGGAAAAAACGCCATCCCGACGAGTTCCTGTTTTCGACGGTTATTACCGATTATTCCGTGCATCAGATGTGGATATATCCGAACGTCGACTGTTATTTTGTCGCCCGGGAGGAAATGAAGACCGACTTGATTGCCGCAGGTCTTCCGGCGGAAAGGGTCTTTGTCACGGGGATTCCCGTGGTTTCCAAATTTCATCGAAAAGAGGACAGGGAGGCGCTTTTGGAAAGCCTCGGCCTGTCGGCGGATCGGAAAACGGTGCTCTTGATGGGCGGGGGCCTCGGAATCGGCGGGCTCGACGCGGCGCTGCGTACGTTGGAAAAGATGACGGTGCCGATACAGATGCTGGTTGTGGCCGGGAAGAATAAGAATCTTCGGCTGCGGGCGGAACAGATGGCGCAATCCTCCAACCATAAGATTCTCGTATGGGGATATTCTCCGCGTGTAAGGGAGTTTATGGCGATTGCGGATTTTATCATTACAAAGCCGGGGGCGTTGACGATCAGCGAGGCACTTGCCTCCGAGCTTCCGATGCTGCTGCACGATCCGATTCCCGGTCCGGAAACGGAAAACGCCGTGTATATCGCTCGGAAGGGCGCTGCGGTTTGGGCGAATACCGAGGAAAAACTTGCCGATGCGATAGAGCGGCTGCTTTCGTCGGAAGAGCTGTTGGCTGAGATGCGCGAGCGCGCGCATGAAATGAAGAAGCCGTATGCGGCGCGCGATATAGCGGAATATTTTTCCGAAGCGTATGAACGTTTTTCCGACTTTAAAAAAATACATGGAAGGTAGCCGTTTTTTTGCAGGGATTTTTTTCTTTACCACGAATATTTATATATTAAGTTAGTTACATTGACCGTATTTAGGTGAGATTATGACGCTGAGAAAGCTGGAAAAACAGGCTGACGGAAACTTTGTATGCCCCGAATGCGGAAAACCGCTCCGGTTCAAGGACGGCGAATTCGTGGCGGTGGTAGACGGTCAGCTTGATATGGATAATTATAAACCGCGTTATATCTGCGACGACTGCCAGGTATATTATCGGGCTGTGTTGACGACGGATTATTACGACGTCTTTCCGTTGGACGGCGCGGAAAAAAACCAAAAAGCGAAAAGCAAGCCGTCTGCCCCGCCCGCCGCGGAAAAACCGGCGGGGAAAGGGCCGATTGCTCTGCCCAAGGAGCCCAAGGGCGACGAAAAGTGTCCCGTATGCGGCAATTTGTTCCGGTTTGTCGACGGCGGGGCGGTGCGCGTCGTCAACGGACAGGTCGATATGGAGAATGTCAAGCCGAAGTATGAGTGCGATACTTGCGGCGTCTTTTATCGCGAAGTGCTGTCTTCGGGTTTTTATCTTCCGTATCCGCAGATGGAGGAAGATAAAATATCCGCGCCATCTCCGAAGAAGAAGAAAAAGAGCGACGTTCCGCCCCCAAAGGAAGAGCCTTCGGCCGCCGGAAGGGAGCCGATCGCGCTTCCGCAAGTTCCTACGGGAAAAGAAAAATGCCCTGTTTGCGGAGAGCTTTTCCGGTTCGTGGAAGGCGGAGCGGTGCGCGTCGTCAATGGACAGGTCGATATGGAGAACGTCAAGCCGAAGTATGAATGCGATACTTGCGGCGTCTTTTACAGGGAAGTTCTGACCTCGGGATTTTATACCGCGTTTCCGCAGGAAGAAGAGGACAAGCTTCAGGCGAAGGCAAAGCCGAAGAAGCCGTCGAAAAAGGCTAAGCCGAAAAAGCTTCGCCCGACGGGAGATTTGGCTCCCATGATCTTGAAGCCGGACGAGAACGGGAAGTGCGAATGCCCGCGCTGCGGCGAGATGATGGATTACGTGGAGGGCGGAGCGGTACGTTTGGTTGACGGAAAGCCGGATATGGACGACGTGCTGGCTCATTTCTGTTGCGAGAGCTGCGGCGCGGTCTTCCGGCGGATTGTCAATACGGATTATTATCAGTTCTCGGAGAAATAGATCCTTCAAAAACGTAAAAAATCGCGGATATTTCTTGATTTTTTCTTGCAAATCGACCGAATTATTAGTATTATAAACAATAGATACTTTTAGAATTTGGTTTTCATGCGGACCATGGTGCGGGGTTGTCCGTTCCTGCACGGTGGATGGCTGCGCAGTCGCCGATTTTGGCAGATATCGGTGACCGATATGAGTAAGAAAGGCGGGGGCAAAACGGATGGAGGAGAAAAAAGGCGGCTGGATGCCTAATCTGTTCACCATCATTGTCGTGCTTTGGCTTCTCGGTTTCGGTTATAAGTTTTATATACAGCAATCTCATTTGGACGAGGTTGCGGACGATCGTGCTGTGGCGGTTACGAGACTGGAAGAAGCGCGGGCTCGCAATGCGGAACTGAAAAAAGAGCGCGACAGCATGGACAAGCCGGAGTTCATCGAGAAAGTCGCTCGGGAAGAATTGGGTATGACGCGTCAGGGAGAAATGCCTTATATTCCGGGCAAGAAATGACCGTTTCGCCGTTGACAGGCATGGAGCGGCAAGAGTATAATAAATCGGATTTCAAAAAGATTCATGTTTTATAATTACTTTGAGGAGGAACGATTTTGTCGATTGAAGTTGGCGGCGTGGTGGAAGGAACGGTCACCGGCATTACAAAGTTTGGCGCATTCGTCGATTTGACGGACGGAAAGGTGGGACTTGTCCATATCTCGGAAGTTGCGGACGTTTATGTAAACGACGTCAAAGACTTTTTGAAGGTGGGACAAAAAGTCAAAGTCAAAATTTTGAGTGTGGATGATCACGGCAAAATCGGTCTTTCGATAAAGCGTTTGCAGCCTAAGAAGCCGGAGGTTCCGGAAGGAGCGCCAGCACAATCTGCGAATCCGGCGCGCCGTCCTGTCAGCAACGATTTCCGCGGCAGACCGGCGGGACGTTACCCGGCAGGCCCCGTTTCCTTCGAGGACAAGCTCTCCAAGTTCCTGAAGGACAGCGACGAACGGCTGACCGATCTTCGCAGGAAAACGGATTCCAAGCGGGGCGGTCGCGGCTCCAGACGTTCCGGCTGACAGATAAAACAAAGCACTCTGAAAAGAGTGCTTTTCTTGGTTTACGGGAGAATGCAAATGGAGTTTGAGAGCCGCGCGGACGCTTTTGTGAGACGGCATGAGATTTTTTCTGTGGGCAGCCGTATTGTTGTCGCTTGTTCGGGAGGTCCCGATTCTTTGGCGTTGGCGTCGGTTCTGTTGGCGCTTCGGGATAAGTGGCGTCTTTCGCTTCGAATCGCGCATTTTGAGCACGGGATACGGGGCGCGGATTCTCTGACCGACGCCCGCTTTGTGCAAGCTTTCGCAGAGGAGCACGGGGTTCCGTGCGACGTCGTTCGCGAGGATATTCCCGCCTATGCCGCAAGAGAAGGTCTTTCGTTGGAGACGGCGGCGAGGGCTCGTCGATACGCTTTTTTGGAAAATGTAGCGCAGGCAATGGGAGAAAACTCTCTCATCGCGACGGGGCATCATGCGGGCGATCAGGCGGAAACGGTTTTGATGCATTTGTTACGGGGAAGCGGCGTTGACGGGCTCGCGGGCATGCGTCCGCGGCGGGGCAATCGAATCCGTCCGTTGCTTTTCGCCTCGCGGCAGGATATTTTGCGATATTTGGAAGAAACGGGCTTGGAGCCGCGATGGGATGAGACGAATTTTCAGGCCGACGCCGCGCGAAATCGCGTACGTTTGGAGATCTTGCCCGCGCTTCGCCGATACAGCCCGTCCGTCGACGACGCGTTGTGCCGACTGGCTGACGCGGAGGCGGAGATTGTTGATTTTCTGGAGCAGTCGGTGGACGAGGTATGGGAAGACGTGGCGGAACGCCGGGATGGGGCGTTTCTCCTCCGGCGGGAAGCGTATCGGGCGCAGCCCGCTGCCGTTCGGAAAGCCCTTTTACGTCGGTTGGCGGAAGAAATTGGATTGCGGCAGAGCCTTTTTCATTCGCATTACGAAAGCCTTGACGAGTTCTGCCAATGCAGTGAAACCGGGAAGCGTTTGGCGCTGCCGCAAAACCAAATTGCGGAGTGCCGGTATGACGAGGTGCTTTTCCGTAAGACGGCGGAAGCTTCGCAGGAATGGGAAGAGACAAACCTGTCCCTTTCAGGTTCTACACGGATTGAGGCCATAGGCCTGACGATCTGCGCTTCGCCGTGGAAGCAGGGAGATGAGCTTCCTGATGTGTCGGCAGCCGTCGTCGACGTCGATACGTTGGAGCAGCCTCTGGTCGTGCGAAAAAGACGCGACGGCGATTCTTTTCGGCTCGAAAGCGGCGGACGGCAAAAGGTAAAGGACCTCCTGATCGACAAAAAAGTGCCGCGGGAATTCCGTGACCGCGTGCCGATTTTTTCGGCGGGCGGAGAGATATTTTGGGTTGGGGGCATTCGGCGGGCGGCGATTGCGCTTGTCACAAACGATACGAAACGCGCCGCCGCGCTTCGCCTTGTATGGGACGATACACGACACACAAAAGGGGAGAACCGGACATGATGACAGATGATTTGAAGAGCGTGCTTTTCACGGAGGAACAGATCGCAACACGGGTCGCGGAGCTGGGGGCGGAGCTGACGCGGGACTACGCGGGCAAAAATCCGCTCGTCGTCGGAATCCTGAAGGGCGCGTCCGTGTTCACGACGGATATCGTCCGAAAAATCGAGACGCCGCTGCAGATTGACTTTATGGTCGTATCGAGCTACGGGGCGGGCACAAAGACCAGCGGAACGGTCAAAATCCGTAAAGATTTGGACACCGACGTCAGGGACCGGCATGTAATCATTTGCGAGGATATCATTGATTCCGGCGTTACGATGAGCAACCTGTTCGCGCTGCTCGAAACGCGCAAACCCGCCAGCTTGAAGCTCTGCGCGCTGCTCTCGAAGCCCGCGCGGCGGGAGGTCGACGTGAAGATTGATTACTGCGGCTGGGAGGTACCGGACGAGTTCCTCGTCGGCTACGGCCTCGATTATGCGGAGCATTATCGGAATCTCCCCTGCATCGGCGTCCTGAAGCCGGAAATATATTCTTAATTGTATGCTTGGCGGTTTGATGATATAATAATATGAATGCTTGAATTGATTTCTTCCCGGCAGGGGAAGGGGGATATGTTTGTTGAATCGGTTTATGAGAAATATCGGCTTCTATTTGCTGATTATTTTTATCGCCATTACGTTTATCGACTATTTTTCCGTCAAGACCACTACAAAGCAGGAGATGGGATATTCCGCTTTCCTGCAGGAAGTGGACAAGGGCGAAGTGGCGAAGGTCACGATGATGAACAACGTCATCGAAGGCGTTCTGACGGACGGGACGGAGTTCACCACCGTGACGCCGGACGCGCCGAACGACGACGCTACTCTTGTGAAACGGCTGCAGGAAAAGAACGTCGAGATTCGGGCGAAAAATCCGCCGGAACCGCCTTGGTGGACGGCTGTAATTTCTTCGGTGCTCCCCATTCTGCTCTTAGTAGGCGTTTGGTTCTTCATCATGCAGCAGACGCAGGGCGGCGGCGGCCGCATGATGTCTTTCGGCCGCAGTCATGCGCGCATGAGCGGCGCGGACAAGGTCAAAGTGAATTTCGGCGACGTGGCCGGGGCGGACGAGGCGAAACAGGAACTGGAAGAGGTAGTGGAGTTCCTGCGGCAGCCTAAAAAATTCAACGATCTTGGCGCGCGAATTCCGAAAGGCGTGTTGCTTTTCGGCCCTCCGGGTACGGGAAAGACATTGTTGGCACGCGCTGTGGCGGGCGAAGCGGGAGTTCCGTTCTTCAGCATCAGCGGCTCGGATTTTGTCGAGATGTTTGTCGGCGTGGGCGCTTCCCGCGTACGCGACCTGTTTGACCAGGCAAAACGGAACGCTCCTTGTATCGTTTTCATTGACGAGATCGACGCCGTAGGGCGTCAGCGCGGAGCCGGCGTCGGCGGCGGGCATGACGAGCGCGAGCAAACGCTGAACCAGCTGCTTGTGGAAATGGACGGCTTTGCGGCAAACGAAGGCATTATCATCATCGCGGCGACCAATCGCCCCGATATTCTCGATCCGGCGCTCCTTCGTCCGGGACGTTTCGATCGCCAGATTGTCGTCGACAAGCCGGACGTACGCGGGCGTCTTGCAATCCTGCAGGTTCATACCAAAGGAAAACCGGTGGACGAAGATGCGGATCTCGACGTCTTGGCGCGGCGCACGCCCGGTTTTACGGGGGCGGACTTGTCCAACCTTGTGAATGAAGCGGCGCTTCTCTCCGCGCGGCGTAATCGGAAGACGATCAACATGGATGCGCTGGAAGAATCCATTGAGCGCGTGATGGCGGGCCCCGAGCGCAAGTCCCATGTTATGAGCGACAAAGAGAAGCGGCTGACCGCCTATCATGAGGGCGGCCATACGTTGATCGGCATGATGCTTCCGAATGCCGACCCCGTGCACAAGGTCACGATTATTCCGAGAGGCCGCGCGGGCGGATATACGTTGATGCTTCCGAAAGAAGACCGATCCTACGAGACGAGGGGCGAGCTCCTTGACCGTCTGAAAACGCTTCTTGGAGGCCGCGTGGCGGAAGAAGTCGTGCTCGGCGAGATCAGCACCGGCGCGTCCAGCGATATTCAGCGGGCGACGCAGATCGTGCGCAGCATGATTACGCAGTACGGCATGAGCAATGTTCTCGGTCCTGTGACGTATGGGGAAGGACGCGACCATCAGGTTTTCCTCGGACGCGATTTCAACAATCAGCGCAATTATTCGGAAGAGGTCGCCGCGGAAATCGACAAGGAAGTCCGCCGTTATGTGGAGGACGCTTATGAAGAGTGCCGCAAGATCATCACCGAAAATATCGACAAACTGCATTTGATTGCCGAAGCGCTGATGGAGCGCGAGACGCTTGACGCGGCTGAACTGGAAGAACTGATGAAGACAGGGAAGATTACCGATAAGCCGAAGGACGAGGAAGAACCGCCAGAGGGTGAGGACAATACGCCGCTGATGATGCCGATTCCGACGACGCCTGCGGTATCCGTGGAGGTCTCGGGGCTTTCGGAGGAGTCGAAAGGAACTCCGGTTACAACGCCGGAACCCAAATTCAATATTACGGATCACCATCGTTCGTGAGTGATTTCGTCCATAAAAAGCGCCGCCTGCGGATTCGCAGCGCGGCGCTTTTGTATGGTCGGCTATGGTATGAAAAAGCCCCGCGTTTTTGCGGGGCTTTCGTCGGCTATGGTTATTGTACGACGGCGCCGGTGCTGGCGGAAGTCGTCATTTTTGCGTAGCGGGCGAGGTAGCCCGTCTTGATTTTCGGTTCGGGCTTTTTCCACGCTGCTTTGCGCTTCGCAAGCTCTGCGTCGTCGACTTTCAGTTCAAGCTTGCGGTTCGGAATGTCAATGGAGATGACGTCCCCGTCCTTGATAAGGGCGATGGGGCCTCCTTCCATGGCTTCCGGCGAGATGTGGCCGATGCAGGCGCCCTGGCTTGCGCCGCTGAAACGTCCGTCGGTAATCAGGCCGACTTTGAGGCCCGCGCCTGTAATGGCTGCCGTCGGGTTCAGCATTTCCTGCATACCCGGACCGCCTTTCGGTCCTTCATAGCGGATGACCACGACGTCGCCGTCATGGATATCGCCCGCCATGATGGCGTCGATGGCCGCCGTCTCGGAGTCGTAGCATTTTGCCTTGCCCTCGTAGACGAGCATATCCTCGCTGACCGCCGAGGCCTTGACGACGGCATAGTCGGGGCAGATATTGCCGCGCAGGATGGCGATGCCGCCTTCCTTGCGGTATGGATCGTCCACGCTGCGGATTACGTCGGGACGGACAATTTTAGCGTCCTTGATGCGGTCTCCCAATTTCCCCGTAACAGTCAATGCGTCAAGGTGCAAAAGATTTTTCTTTGCCAGTTCGTTCATGACTGCGGAGATGCCGCCGGCCTCGTCCAAATCCTGCATGTGGTGTTTTCCAGCTGGGCTGAGTTTTGTGATATACGGCGTGCGGCGGCTGATTTCATCAAACAGGGGAGCGGGGATTTCGATTCCCGCTTCGTGGGCGATGGCGGTCAGATGGAGCACCGTATTCGACGAACCGCCGATGCCCATATCCGTCGTGATAGCGTTTTCAAAGGCCTCGCGCGTAAGAATGTCGCGGGGGCAGATATTCTTCTTCACCAAATCCATTACGACCGCGCCTGCGCGTTTTGCCAAAAGACGGCGCGCGCCCGTATGGGCGGCCGGAATCGTCCCGTTGCCGGGAAGTCCCATGCCGAGGGCTTCCGTCAAAGAGTTCATCGTATTGGCGGTGAACAGTCCGGCGCAGGAACCGCAGCTCGGGCAAGCGTGGGCTTCGAGCTCCGCCATCTCGTCGGCTTTCATTTTGCCCGCCGCGAATTTGCCTGCCGCCTCAAAGCATTGGCTGACGCTGACGTCCTGACCGTGGAAACGACCGGCCAGCATGGCGCCGCCGCTGACGACTACCGACGGGATATTGAGCCGCGCCGCGGCCATCAGCATACCCGGAACGACTTTGTCGCAGTTCGGAATCAGGACGAGACCGTCGAACCCGCTTGCCGTCGCCACGGCTTCGATGGAGTCGGCAATCAGCTCGCGGCTGGCCAGCGAGAATTTCATCCCCGTATGGCCCATGGCGATGCCGTCACAAACGCCGATAGCCGGGAATTCCATCGGCGTACCGCCAGCGGCCGCCACGCCAAGCTTTGCGGCTTCGGTAATTTCCCGGAGATGCATGTGGCCGGGAATTACTTCGTTGAAGGAATTGCAAATGCCGATCAAAGGTTTTTCCAAATCTTCCGGGCCGAATCCCAAAGCGTAGAACAGGGAACGGTGGGCGCAACGTGTTGGCCCTTTTTTGACAGCGTCACTTTTCATTTTTTTCTCTCCCAACATGTAAATTATAAAGCGGAAGCGCAAATATTGCGCCCCGCTCAGGAAAAACAGAATAATAAATTTTAATTGAAGGAACCAAACGGCGTAGTGAAGCGGACAAAGGAACGTCCGCAGGAGCAAGGCTCGTTCAGACGCATGACCGTCTGACCCGTCCGATAACGGATCAGCGGCAGCGCTTCCGCCGTCAGCGATGTCAAAATCAATTCGCCCATGCAGGACGGATCGTTGATGGTAGTCTCCTCTCCGAAGGCGGCCACTTCAGGATAGAAATAATCTTCCTGCAGATGATGCCCGACGTGTTCCTTGCATTGATAAAACATGCCGCCGGTGCCGAAGGAGGAAGACGCGAAGAAATTATAGACCTGCGTTCCCATTCGATTCCGCATGTGGATTTTCAACGGATTCTGCAGATTCTCGTTAAAGCAGAGGATCGTCGTCAAGTTAAAATCTTTAATGTCGCGGCCCATGGCCTGCGCTTGGATGACGAGGCGCAGGACGCGGCGCGCGGAGCCGATGATAATGCTGAGATAGGTTGCGTCCAAAAGCTTGATGGCGCGTTCGTATTCCGTACCCAAAGGAACGACCGTGGTTCCCAGCACTTCCAACGCGTATTGCGTATCCATCAGGCTGCTGTCCGCCAAGTCCCCCAAAACGCCGACTACCGAAGCTCGGCTGATATCCGCCGCAACCAAAGACCGCGTCATCATTTCCACGTTGCAGGCGATATCGCGGGCTGTGTACATGCGGATAATCGGCGTAGGATGCTCCCAAAGACTGATTCGGGAAATGGCGCTGAAAGGCAAAGTGAGAAACTCATGGGGCGAATGTTCTTGAAGTTCCCGCTCGGTAGTGAACGGGAACTTTGTGATGTCTTCCAGCGTGTGGAGGTCGTCCGGCTTCACGCCGGCGGCGTCGAATTTTCGTTTGTAGATGCCGCTCTTTTCATAAGCCCACGCCACTGTTTTTTTGAGACGCTGTAACTGAAGCTCGCGCAATTCGTCCTGCGTCATCTGTTCAAGCTGCGGGTTTGCAAACATCCAACCACCGACCTTTGCCCCTGTCGTCGCGATACGACTTCGAAACGAACTCAAATAGAATGATTCATCAATTATAACGGCTTCTGATAGAAGAACGGCTTGTAGTTGACATAGCCCATATTGCGGGAGTTCAGGATCGCCTCGGTGGCGCCGACGAACAGGATTCCGCCCGGCTTCAGCGACGCGAAGAAATTCCTGTAAAGCGTGTCCTTCGCTTCCTCAGTAAAGTAAATGACGACGTTGCGACAAAGAATCAAGTCGAAGCCCTTCTCGAACGGATCCTTCAACAGGTTGTGCCGCTTGAATTCGACGCACTGCTTGATTTCGTCCTTGATCGCGAATCTGCCGTCCGAAGTCTTGGTGAAATATTTATCCTTGCGCTTCGGGTCGAGAGCTTTCAGCTCGTTTTCGGTGTACATGCCGGCTTTTGCCTTTGCGATGATTTCGATATCGAGATCGGTGGCGAGCAGGCGGTGTTTCGTGTTCGGGGTCATTTCCTTCAGGATCATCGTCAACGAATAGACCTCCGCGCCGATGGAGCAGCCCGCGCTCCAGATATTGAGCTTCGGTGAACGCTTCAGAAGCTCGGGCATGACCTCTTTCTCGAGCTGGCTGAATTTGTCCGGCGTGCGGTAGAATTCAGACACGTTGATGGTCAGATACTCGATGAACGCCGCGAAATCGTTCTTGTCTTTGCAGACATGGTCGAAATATGCCACAAAAGAGTCCATTTCGGAGCGCGTGACGAGATTGCTGATGCGGCGCTTCATTTGGGCTTCTTTGTAAAGATCGAGATCGATTTCCGTCTTCGCTTTCAGTTTTTGCTTAAAGGTTCCCCAATCTTTTTCGTCCATCATAAGAATTCTCTCCTTTTGGGATAGGAATGTTTAGATAATCTTTTAGTAAAGAATCTTTAATTATAGATAAATTCTACCTTCATTTCTAAAATCCTCTTTTTGATGTAACTTTTTTAAGAATTATTTCACATAATGACTAAAGCTTCCGATAGCCATTTTTGGGAAAGAATCGCGCAGCGTCCGAAGGAAGGACGTTGGCCCTAAAATTTTTCCCTGCTTTTTGGGCATGACGTCGAGAAAGACGTCCGGGTCGATGTTCAGATTCCGGATTTGAATCATCTGCACGGGGAGCTCGCGGAAAAAGTCCAGCCATGCGGCGAGTTCTTCTTCGCGGTCGTTGAATCCGGGAAAATACAGGAGATTCAGCGACACGTAAACATTGTGTGCCAAAGCGTAACGGATAGAGGCTTTGACGTTCGCCAAAGGATAGCCCGCCCGGTAATAGGCGTTGTAGCTTTCCTCCCGGGCGCTGACGATGCTGACGCGCATAGTGTCGAGGCCTGCGTCCACGATTTTTATGATGCCTTCGGTAAATCCGGCGTTCGTATTGATATTGAGCTGTCCGCGATTTGTTTCTTTTCGGACGGCTTTGACGCTCTCCGCGATGACGTCCGCCGCCAGCGACGGCTCTCCCTCGCATCCCTGCCCGAAGCTGACGATGGCGTCCGGCGCTTCCGACAGATGATAAACGGCAAGCTCCGTTATTTCCTTCGCCGTCGGGGCGAAGGCGATGCGGCTCTGGGGCGACGGGCAGCACTCGGCGGGCTGGAGGGAAATGCATCCAAGGCAGTTCGCGTTGCAAACCGGGGAAGCGGGGATTCCGGCCTCCCAACGATGGTAAAACAAATTCTGCGCGGTGCAGCAGTGCCATTCGAGCGAGCAGTTCGCTAAATGGGACACAAGACGGTTTTCCGGGAATTTTTTCCGCAGCTCGCGGACATGGCGCTTCAATGCGCGGGTGTTATATTTCATCGGGTCCCATTTGTCGTTTTTATCGGTGTAGAGAGCCGCCGCGTAAAGCCGTCCTTTGCGGAGCGCCACCGCCGTATAGCCGAACAGCGGGAGCATCGAGGCGCCGCTTTCTTTCTGGAATGCGGGCAGCAGCAGACGCGTGTAGCCCGCCGGGAGAACGGCCGACACCGCACGCCCCGGAAGCGTCGTCAGGTCTCCGTTTTTGTCGTAACCGACGGCGCGGCGTTCCGGCAGGAACATCAGATCGGCGGAATCCGGCAGCGGAATCAGCATGTCCTCCGTCAGCCGGACGGTCTCTTCGCCGAGACGCGCCGCGCCCGCCATGCCCGCCGCGAAGAAGATCTCCCCGTTTTCGTCTGCGTAAAGCGCTGTGATCTTAGCCATCGAGATTCTTCTCCGTTTCCGGCTGCCCTTCATTTTCCGTTGGTCCGTCGGGAGCGTTTGCTTCGTTTTGTAAGCGCTGCTCTTCTTCGTTTTCCGACGGCTTCGGATCCTTCGGTTTCTTTTCTTTCTTCGGGTTATATTTATTCATTGCGAGGTCGATTCCCTCCGTCACGATGCACTCGACGGCGGGCAACAAATATTCGATTGCTTCGCGGATTTTTTGCGCGTCCTCGCCGGAGAACGGCGACAGTACATGGCGGATTACCTGTTCGCGTCCATGGACGGGATGACCGACGCCGATGCGGACACGGGGAAAGTTTTCGTCCCTCACATGATAGAGGAGCGACTTCATGCCGTTGTGTCCGCCTGCGCCGCCTTTTTTCCGCAGGCGAATCGTGCCGACGGGCAAATCCATATCGTCATGCGCGACAATCAAATCGCCGGCGTCTAACTTGTACCAAGAGAGCAGCGGTCCTACGGCGCGTCCGCTTTCGTTCATATAAGTCAGCGGCTTCACCAGCAGAATTTTTTCCGCGCCGAGACGCGCTTCCGCCACCAAAGCGTCCTGCTTCGTACGCCAAGCAGTCGCGTCCCATCGCGCCGCCAACGCGTCCGCAAGCATGAAGCCGACGTTGTGCCGCGTCGCCGCGTATTCCGCGCCCGGATTCCCGAGCCCGGCAAACATTTTCATAAACTCAGCCTCCTGTTGCTATTGTACCATGAATTCGGGGAGAGGATAAAGAGATTGTTAAAAATAAATGGGATTTAATTTCTTTCGATATCAAAATTTTTGAGGTAGGAAAGTAGGAAAATAGGAAAGTAGGAAAGTTGGATTTTCCTACCGCAGAAATTTCATAAAAAATGATCCGACGCAAGGCGCATCGGATCATCCATTTTGATTTTACTTATTCCGTTCCCACCGGGTCGCCGACGAGGAACAGATAGGCGAGCACGATGAGACCGAGAGCTATGCGGTACCAGCCGAAAGCTTTGAAATCGTTTTTCTTGATGTAGCGAAGGAGCAGTTTGATAGAAATCACGGAAACGATGAAGGCGGTGGCCATTCCGACGGAGAGGATCAAGATTTCGCCGCCGGTGTAATGCCAGCCGAATTTGAAAAGTTTCAGAAGGCTCGCGCCGAACATGATGGGAACCGCGAGGAAAAAGGTGAATTCGGTGGCGACGAAGCGGGAAGCGCCAAATAAGATTCCTCCGAGAATAGTGGCGCCGGAGCGCGACGTGCCGGGTACGAGGGCCAGCACTTGGAAACATCCAATGATCAGGGCCGTTTTATAGTCCATCTGCGCAAGGCTTTTGATGCGGGGCGTACGGTTCGCGTTCGTGTTTTCGACGACGATGAACAGGATGCCATATATAATCAGGGTAGATGCCACGACGAGGGCCGTCATAAAATGCTGCTCCATATATTTATTGAAAGCAAGTCCGATGACGCCGGCGGGAACGCAGGAGACGATGACTTTTTTCCAGAGTTCGATCGTTTCCTTTTTTTCTGTCCTCGTCTTCCACGAGGAAAAGGGATTCAGTCGGTCGAAGTTCAGCACGACGACGGATAAGATCGCGCCGAGCTGGATCACGACGAGAAACATATCCATGAAGGCTTTGGAAACGTCCAGTTTGATGAATTCGTCCACGAGTATCATGTGACCGGTGCTGCTGATAGGCAGCCATTCGGTAATGCCTTCGACGATGCCGATGATAATCGCTTTGATAAGTTCTGCAAAAGAAAGGTCCACGTTGATTCCTCCAACATATGTATCAAATTTATCGCTTCATTATAAAAGTTCTTTTTCAAAGATTCAATAGGGAAATGGAGGAAAATAACTTGCCCGAATGGCACGGAAATTTAGACAAGCCAGATGGGTAAGTTATTTTTCGACAGTTCCCAAGGCAAGCGATTTTTCCGTTGCAGTTTTTCGCTGAAACATATAAAATACTATTATTGTGAAGGAGTGTGAAAGTATGTCGCTGGCTTTTACGAAATGGCAAGGGTGCGGCAATGATTTCGTTTTGGTCGACGCTCGGAAGGGCGGCATCCCTGCCAACGTCGCGGAGCTTTCCCGGAGCGTTTGCGACCGTCATTATGGGATTGGCGCGGACGGGTTGATTTATGTCCTGTCCTCGTCGGCTGCGGATTTTTGCATGAGAATATTCAATGCGGACGGCAGCGAGGCGGAGATGTGCGGCAACGGTATTCGCTGTTTTGCGCGGCTCGTATATGACGAAGGGATGACTGAGAAGGAAAGTTTCAGCGTGGAAACGGGAGCGGGGATCCTTATTCCGCGTATCGTAAAAGAAAACGGCAAGCCGGTGGGCGTCGAGGTAGACATGGGCGAGCCGGTGTTGGAAGCGAACCGCATTCCCGTGGAGGGATTCGGCGAAGAGCGCGTAATCGCGAAAGAGATTGAAGTTCTGGGGAAAAAATATCAGGCGACGTGCGTTTCGATGGGAAATCCGCATTGCGTCGTGTTTGTCGGCGATGTGGACGACGTGGAAATGGATAAGGTCGGCCCAGCTTTTGAGCGGCATAAATGGTTCCCAAAGAGGACGAATACGGAGTTTGTCGCGGTACGGGACCGGGAGCATCTTCGTATGCGCGTCTGGGAACGTGGCGCCGCGGTGACGCTGGCCTGCGGTACGGGCGCATGCGCGTCTTTGACGGCGGCGGTTCTGAACGGCCGCGCGGAACGGCGTGCAGAGGTAGAGCTTGACGGAGGGCGGCTGACCATCGAGTGGTCGGAGAAAAACAATCATATTTATATGACTGGTCCGGCGGAAAAAGTTTTTTCGGGCGTGTATGAGGAGGGAGAGCAGTGCTGAGAAGCATGACCGGATTCGGAGCCGGGCTTTCGGAAACGGAGGACTACCGGGTTGCGATTGAGGTGAAGGCGGTCAATCAGCGATACCTTGATCTTGATATCCGCGCTCCCCATGTACTCGACGCATTCGCGGAAGCGATAAAGGCAAAAGTAAAAGAGTATGCGTCGAGGGGGAAACTGACCGTCAGCGTGCAATTTATGGATAAGAGGGAGCGGGTTCAGGAGATACGGCTTGACAAACCGTTGGCGATTGCTTACCATAAGGCACTGAACGAGATAAGCGATCTTCTGCGGTTGACGAGACCCGACAATGTGCAAATGATTGCGACGTATCCGGGGGTCTTGACGACGATGGAGACCCAGGACGGTCTTGAGGGAGCGGAGCCTGTGCTCATGGAAGCGCTGGATGAGGCTATGCGCCGTTTCACCGCGATGCGCGAGAAGGAAGGAGAAAATCTCAAATCGGATTTTCTGAAGCGCATAGATATCCTTTCCGGACAGGTGGAAGAAGTCTCGACACTGGGGCCCGAAATCGTCAGGCAATACCGCGAGCGCTTGGAGGCGACCGTCAAGGAAGCGTTGGCAGGAGCGGAAATCGATGAGGCGCGAATCATTCAGGAAGCGGCCATTTATTCGGATCGGGTGAATTTTACCGAGGAGATTGTCCGCCTTCGCAGTCATTTCGAGCAGTTCAGGTCCATTTTGGAGCATGCGGAAGAACCTGTCGGGCGCAAGCTGGATTTCCTCATCCAGGAAATGAACCGCGAAGTCAATACGACGGCTTCAAAAGCGAACAATGTGCATGCGGCGCGGCTTGCGGTGGACATGAAAAGCGAGATCGAGAAGCTGCGGGAGCAGGTTCAAAATATAGAGTAGGGAGACGACGCTATGGAAATGAAATTTATCAATATCGGTTTTGGCAACGTCGTTTCGGCGCATCGCGTCATTTCCATCGTGGCCCCGGAATCGGCGCCGATAAAGCGTATTGTGCAGGAGGCGCGGGACGCCGGCGATTTGATTGACGCGACCTATGGGCGCCGCACGCGGTCGGTGCTGGTCATGGATAGCGGCCATGTGATTCTTTCCGCGGTACAGCCTGAGACGATTGTGAACCGTATTGCGGATAAGGAGGATGCGGGTGCCAAAGCGGAGGATGAGGAGTCATGAGAAAAGGCTTCCTGATTGTAGTATCCGGCCCTTCGGGGGCGGGGAAAGGCACCGTGTGCTCGGCATTTCTCAAAGAGCATGAGGACGTGGCTTATTCCGTATCGGCGACAACCCGCGAGCCTCGCGCCGGAGAGCAGGAAGGCGTCAATTATTATTTCCTTTCCCGCGGCGAATTCGAGTCGATGATCGAAAACGGGGAACTGCTGGAATGGGCGGAAGTTTACGGCAATTATTACGGAACGCCTCTAAAAAAGATAGAAGAAAAGTTATCCAAGGGGCAGGACATTCTGCTGGAGATTGATACACAGGGCGCTCTGAACGTGCAAAAGAAATTCCCGGACGGGGTTTACGTTTTTATTTTGCCTCCCTCCATTGAGGAATTGGCGAAACGGCTTCGTGGCCGCGGCACGGACTCGGAGGAAGCGGTGGAGCGTCGGCTTGCGGCGGCGGCGGGAGAGATTGCCGTTGCAAGAGAATATACCTATACGATTGTGAACGATACGGTGGAGCATTCCGTGCAAACGCTTGCGGCAATTGTTTCCGCCGAGCATGCACGCACGTGCAATAATTTGGAAAAAATCGACGAAATAATTAAAGGAGCGTGAGCGATATGCAGATGGATATTGTACATCCGCCGATGAAAGATCTTTTGACGAAGGTGGACAGCCGCTATACGCTGGCTGTGCTGGCGGCGAAACGCGCACGTCAGCTCTTGGACGGCGCGCAGGTCAAAGTCAAGGTTCCTTCCAATAAAAATGTGACGCGGGCGCTGGCCGAAGTTGTGGAGGACAAGATCGGCTACGAGCGCACCAAGCTCGGAATCAAATAAATAGGAGCGGTAAACATGCTTCAGGGCAAAAAGATACTTCTTGGCGTCACGGGCGGAATCGCCGCATACAAGGCCGTGGAGGTCGTGAGCCGGCTTCGGAAGGCAGGCGCGGAAGTTCGCGTCGTTATGACGCGGGAAGCGACGGAGTTTGTGACGGAGCTGACTTTTCGTGAAATCAGCGGCAATCCTGTGACCGTCGATATGTGGGCGCCTGTGCAGCATTGGAACGTTGCACATATTTCGCTGGCCGAGTGGGCGGACGCGGCGCTTGTCGCTCCCGCTACGGCGAATATTATGGCGAAAGCGGCTTTAGGCATTGCCGACGATATGTTGACGACGACGCTGTTGGCTACGACAGTCCCGGTATTTTTTGCTCCCGCAATGAACAGCAATATGTACGCGCATCCCGCAACGCAGAAGAATATCAATATCCTTGCGGAACGCGGCGCGCACATTATCCCGCCGGGGACGGGGAAGCTCGCCTGCGGCGCGGAAGGTCCGGGGCGGCTTGCAGAGCCGGCGGAGATCGTGGCGGCATTGGAACGGTTTTTCGCGGAGGGAGACCGACTCGCCGGCGTTAAGGTGCTTGTGACGGCGGCGGGGACGATTGAGCCTATCGATCCCGTACGTTATATCGGGAATCGTTCCAGCGGACGCATGGGGTATGCGCTGGCGGAAGAAGCGGCGGCACGGGGTGCGGAGGTCGTACTGGTGTCGGGTCCTTCGGCTTTACAACCTCCGACGGGGTTGAAAAAGTTCATTTCCGTCGAGACGGCGGCGGAGATGCGGGAAGCTGTGCTCAGAGAAGCGGAGACGAGCCGCATTGTCATCAAGGCGGCGGCTGTCGCCGATTATCGTCCGAAAAGCGTTTCCGAGCATAAGATTAAAAAGAATGACGAAGAACTTTCTATTATATTGGAAAAGAATCCCGATATATTGAAAGAGCTTGGGCAAAAGAAACGCCCGGGACAGATTCTGGTCGGATTTGCAGCGGAAACGCAAAATCTTTTGCAGTACGCGCGGGAAAAGATGGAAAAAAAGAATCTCGACTTCATCGTCGCGAACGACGTGACGAAGCCGGGGGCGGGTTTCAACACCGCGACGAATCTCGTCAAAATTATTTCGCGTGACGGCGGCATCGAGGATGTGCCAATGATGACGAAAAGGGAAATCGCGAAGCGCATTTTTGACCGCGTGCTGCCTGAGCAATAAAAAGATATAAGGAGACGGCTTTGCGGAAGAAGGCAGATTCGCGAAGCCGTCTTTTTCATTTATTACAGGCGAATTTGGTACTGCAATTTGAACCGCGTATCATAATTGGATGAAACCTTAAAAAACAAACTCTTTTTGATTTTACGCATTTTCCCCCTTTACAAACAATTCGGCTTATGGTATGATTTCTATCTGTCAGCCGATGATTACGGCAGAACATCGCGGGATGGAGCAGTTGGTAGCTCGTCGGGCTCATAACCCGGAGGTCAGAGGTTCAAGTCCTCTTCCCGCAACCAAATGGGTAGGTGCCCGAGTGGTTAAAGGGAACAGACTGTAAATCTGTCGCTTAACGGCTACGCTGGTTCGAATCCAGCCCTGCCCACCATCATATCGCGGGATAGAGCAGTTGGTAGCTCGTCGGGCTCATAACCCGGAGGTCAGAGGTTCAAGTCCTCTTCCCGCAACCAAGTGTTTAGTGCTGATGTAGCTCAGTCGGCAGAGCGTATCCTTGGTAAGGATAAGGTCACCGGTTCAATCCCGGTCATCAGCTCCATTGATAAATTGATATGGCGGAATAGCTCAGTTGGCTAGAGCATGCGGTTCATACCCGCAGTGTCGAGAGTTCAAATCTCCCTTCCGCCACCAAAGAAAGTTTATCCCTGCCTTGCGCGGGGATTTTTTGTATCCGCTACATATTTTTATTGACACGTGAAAGCAAGTATGCTAAATTATATCAGCGACGTTTTGTGCGCGTTTTATTTTTGTGTAATGAGTGAGGAGTGCATACAATGGCCAAGACTGCGAACCGCAACGCGATTACGTTGGCCTGTACGGTTTGCAAGAACCGCAATTACAGGACCAACAAGAACAAGAAGAACGATCCCGATCGTATCGAGATCAACAAGTACTGCAAGTTCTGCAAGAAGCACACGCCGCATAAGGAAACGAAGTAATATCCTGCCGGCGGCCTGAGGATGTGAAAGTTTTGGCGGAAGAGAAAGCATTGACGGCCTCGTCGGAGTCCGGTTTCAATCTCATAAAGTTTCTCGGCGAGGTCAAGGCCGAGATGGGGAAGGTATCGTGGACTTCAAGACGTGAGCTCGTGACGGACACCGCTGTCGTTGCCGTCGCGGTCGTGATCGTCTGCGCGCTGATTTGGATCTGCGATACGTTTTTTTCCAGATTGTTTACGCTCATTTTACGATAAGGCGGAGTCGGACGATGGAAGAAGAAAGACAGGAAACGGAAGAAAAACAGAATCCGGAAAAGCACTGGTATGTCATTCATACCTATTCGGGTTATGAAAATAAAGTCAAGGCCAATTTAGAGCGCAAGATTCGTTCGATGGGGCTTGAGAACAAGATCTTCAACGTCATTGTTCCGATGGAAGACGACGTGGAGATGCAGAACGGCCGCAAGAAGATCGTCAAGCGCAAGGTGTTCCCGGGCTATGTGCTGGTACAGATGGTCGTAGACGATCAATCGTGGTACGTCGTTCGCAATACGCCGGGCGTTACCGGTTTTGTCGGGTCTGTTTCAACCCAGCCGATTCCGTTGACGGAAGAGGAAGTCAACCATATCTTGAGGCCTGAGGGCGAGAGCATCAGAAGACGGCCGACGCTTGACGTACAGCCGGGCCAGCAGGTGCTGATCAATTCCGGGGCTTTTGAGAGCTTGCCGGCGACGGTCGCCGAGGTCGATCGCGAACGAGGAAAACTCAAAGCCGTGGTCGAGATGTTTGGCCGAGAGACGGTCGCGGAATTGGATTTTGAACAGGTAGAAAAGATTTAAGATATAAACAGACAGTCACTGTAAGGAGGTGTAAGCATACATGGCAAAGAAAGTTGCAAAGCTCGTCAAGCTGCAAGTCCTGGCAGGCAAGGCTACGCCGGCTCCTCCGGTAGGTCCCGCGCTCGGTCAGGCAGGCGTGAATATCATGGCGTTTGTCAAGGAGTTCAATGAGCGGACGGCGAAGCAGGCCGGTCTTATCATCCCGGTGGAAATCACCGTGTTTGAAGATCGTTCCTTCACGTTCATCACGAAGACGCCGCCGGCGGCGGTGCTGCTGAAAAAAGCGGCGAACCTTGAGAAGGCGTCCGGCGAGCCGAACAAAACGAAGGTTGCAAAACTTCCGCGAGCAAAGGCGCAGGAAATTGCACAGCTTAAAATGCAGGATTTGAACGCTGCCGACCTCGAAGCGGCTACCCGTATGATCGAGGGAACGGCGCGCAGCATGGGCATCGAGATTGTCTGACAATCCGGTTCATGCAGACGTGGGAGGTACTACCGTTTGTACCACGAAAGGAGTATGTTAAATGGCAAAAGCAGGCAAGAAGTATCAGGAAGCCGCAAAACTCATTGAAGAGGGGAAGTTTTACGGCATTTCCGAAGCGGTGGAAATTGTCAAGAAGACCGCTACGGCGAAATTCGATGAGACGATCGAGCTTCATGTTCGTCTCGGCGTAGACCCGAAATATGCGGACCAGCAGGTTCGCGGCGCGGTGGTTTTGCCGCATGGAACGGGCAAAACGAAGAGAGTGCTCGTTTTCGCGAAAGGCGACAAGGTTGCCGAAGCGGAAGCGGCGGGCGCTGATTTCGTCGGCTCCGACGAGCTTGTGACGAAGATTCAGGGCGGTTGGTGCGAGTTTGATGTCGCGGTCGCTACGCCGAATATGATGGGCGTCGTCGGAAAGCTCGGTAAGATTCTCGGTCCTCGCGGCCTGATGCCGAACCCGAAGCTCGGCACGGTTACGATGGATCTCGAGAAGGCGATCAAGGCGATCAAGGCCGGTCAGGTCGAGTATCGCACGGACAAGGCCGGTAACGTTCATTGCCCTATCGGCAAGGCGTCCTTCGATTCCCAGAAG
>JAEERZ010000134.1 GCA_016286075.1 Selenomonadaceae bacterium | reverse complement strand
CGTTCGTGCCAAGCTCGAAATAGACATTCAGCGTATAAGCGCCGCTGTCGTCCGAGGTGGAGGACATATAGTCCATGCCCTGGGTGCCGTTGACCTGCTGCTCGATGACCTGGGCAACGGTGTCGTTGACGACCTTACCGCTGGCGCCCGTATAGGTCGTCTGGACGCTGACCGTCGGCGGCGAGATCTGCGGATACTGCGCGATTGGCAGGCTAAAGCCCGCAATGGCGCCGATAATGACCAGCAAGAGAGCGACGACGATGGCAAAAATCGGACGATCTATGAAGAATCTTGACATCCTCCATCCTCCTTATTAATCGCTGTTGGAATTTTTAATTCCTTATAGCGATTTATGAGACGGCATTTACCCACAGGGCACACGTGCGCCAAAGGCGCAAATGTAGCCTGCAAAGCAGGCGTATCGCAGCTCAAAATTTTATTTTACATAAAATTTTGGCCTGAGATAAGTATTACTTTCTGTCCGAAACGGAAGGCGACGCCTCCAGGACGAATCCCATCTGATCCGGCGTCACCGTCGTGACCTGGAGATCCATGCCGTCCTGCAATTTGGTCAGGCCTTCGACAATCACGTTGTCGTTCTCCGTGACGCCTCTCCTAACGATATAGTAACTTCCGACCTTCTCTCCGAGTTCGACGCTGCGTGCCTGAGACTTGCCGTCGTCGCCAACCACCAGAACGAAGGTCTTGTCCAACACCTGCTGAATCGCGCGTTGCGGCACAAGAAGAGCATTCGGCACCGTCTCGCCGCTCAGGCGCACCCGGGCGAACATACCCGGAAGCAGAACGCCGCTGGGATTCGGGAACAGCGCCTTCAATGTCAGCGTGCCCGTGTTCTCGGAAAGGGCGCGGTCCGCCTGCACGATTTGTCCCTTCTGCGGGTACATGCCGCCGTCCGTCAACGTGATACTGACCATGACAGGCCCCTCATTCGCATATTGAGCGTTTTTCTGGGCCAACCCAAAGTATTTCAGATATTCCGTCTCGGAAATGCTGAACTGCACATAGACCGGGTCGACGGTACCGATGGTCATGAGGGTCGTCTGCCCGCTGACAGCGTATGTGCCCACCGCCACGTCGTTGACGTCGATGCGGCCGTGCATCGGCGCGTAAACCACCGTGTCGTCAAGATCGTCGTTCGCCTTTTTGAGCAGCGCCGCGTTCGCCGCCACGACCGCCTCATACTCGTGGACCTTCGCGCGCTGCGTCGTTACGGTCTGCTCGGCGATAGCATCCGAAGCCAGCAGCTCCTCGTCGCGCTGGAGGTCAATGATTGCATTATCCAGCGTCGCCTGGGATTGAGCAAGCGTCGCCTGCGCGGAAAGCACCGCCGCCTCATACTGGCGCGAATCGATGCGATAAAGCGGCTGCCCCTCGTTGACGGACTGACCGCCCTGCACATACTTCTCCACGATCGCGCCGGAAACCTTCGGCAATATCTTGACCTCGTCCTTGCCTCGCACCTGTCCCGCGAACTCCGTGGTCAAAGGCGTATCCTGCTTCAGCACCTTCATGGCCTTGACCGGCGTCTTCTGCGGCCCCTGCTGCGCCTGCTGGCCGCCGCAGCCCGCGAAGATACCCGCCGCCAGCATCGCCGAAAGCGCCATGCCCAAAAGCTTTTTCTTTCCGTTCGTCATAAACTGTTGCCTCCTATTGCCAATCCGCGCTTCCGCACGAAAAAATACAATCTAACATATCAATGTTAAAATATGAAAGAAAAAAAGTCAAGAAAACTGCGTTTTAATTATACCCATCTTTTTTCGTTCCAAAAAGCCCCGGTATAAGCAATAACACGCTGACCGCGAGACCGATGAAGAGCGGATTGACCGGAGCCTTCAGCACCGTCGAGAACAGCACCGCGACAGCCGTCGAAACGACCATCGACAGCAGCGCCCAACGGGGCGCGACGCACTTCGGACGGAACACCGCCAAAGTCAGCGGCAGGAATATCCCGCCGCCCCGGAGGGCCATGGAAAGGTATGTCAGGATCAGTACCTGCATCCCCATATTGGCGATTGCCATAACGCAGGCGGCCACCACCACCGCCAGAACCACAATTCGCAGCAGCAGAAGTTTTTTTCCTTCGTCCTCTACTGAAAACGCCCGGGCCAAGATATCTTTCGCAATCATCGTACCGACGCCGAGCGCCAACCCGCCAAGAGAGCCGACGATGGACAGCATGACGCCGCCGAGGGCGACGCCTCCCAGCCATGCCGGCAAATGCTCGGCAAGGAAGACCGGCAATACGAGAAGCGGCGAGACGTCCGGCTCGAAGGCGCGCATATACAGCCCGGCGGCCACACAGGGCAACCCGACGGGAATAACGATCAGCGCCGCCAAAAACGCGCCTATCGCCGCCGTCTTGGGATTCGCAGCGGAAAAAATCGCCTGCACATAAGTCTGGGTGCATAGGATACCCACAATCATCGACGCGAGGTGAGCAAGCCCGTTTCCGACGCCGTTCCCGAAGAGACTCAGCCAGCCGTCCCCCGGAAAGGCCGCCGAAAAATCCGCGCCCGACGGCAGCGCGGAGAAAGCGAAAAATCCCGCCGTCGCAAGGCTCACCCAAAGCACGGCCATTTTCAATATGCCGCCCACGCCCGCGCTTTTCATGCCGCCGAAAAAGACGTAAAGCACGACCAGCGCAAGCAGCACGCCCGCCGCCGCGTACGGTGAAATCCCCAGCACCGCCGACAGGATGCCGATCCCCGGCAGCGTGGTGGCCACCGCGCTGCAAAAAATCCCCATCGACGCGACGACGCTGGTGACGATGCCCGCCTTCGCGCCGTAATTCTCCACGAGCAGCTCGGGAATCGTCGTCAGACCTGACGCTCGAAGCCGCTTCGCGTAAAAAAGGCCCATGACGATAAACGCGATGCCGGAACCCAGCGTGAACCACCACGCCGAAAGCCCGACGGAAAAAGCCATCTGCGCAGTCCCCACCGTGGCGCTGCCGCCGATGACCGTTCCCGCAATCGTGCCCGCCACCATCGGCGCTCCAGCCGCACGTCCGCCAAGACTGTATCCCTCCGCCGACTTCACCGAGCGCGCCGCGTAAATACCGCCGCCCAAAACAAGCGCCACCGTCGCCAGCATAAAACCGATGTGCGCCGCAGAAAGCTCCAAAATTATTTCGCCCCTCTGTTTTTTAATCGTATTATAATCTTTTTCCCCCGCTGCGGCAATCATTCGCGCCTTTCCATTTGACGGAAGATGTTCTATAATGGAGTATATTATTGAAAGAAGGAAAAACCGTCGTGAACTGGAAAGTTGTGCTCGCCGTCCTGACGGGAAACGTCATCTTCATGGCGTCGAGCTATACGATGCTGATCCCCTTCCTGCCGATGTATTTGACCCACGAACTCGGCGTTTCAGTAGAACACGTCAACCTTTGGGCGGGCGCCGTCTTTTCCGCCACCTTCGTCGTCAGCGCGATCATGGCGCCAATCTGGGGTCGCCTCGCCGATACGCGCGGAAAACGGCTGATGGCAATCCGCGCGAGTCTCTTGCTCTCCGTCAGCTATTTCCTCGGCGGCATCGTGACGTCCCCGATGGAACTGGTCGGCATGCGCGTCTTTCAGGGTTTCGCGGCGGGACTTTGGCCGATGGACCTCGCCATCATGACGATGTACGCGCCGCCGGACAAGCTCGGCATCTGCCTCGGCGTCATGCAGAGCGCAATGACTGCCGGCGGCGTCATCGGGCCTCTCCTCGGCGGCGTGCTCGCCGAAGCCTTCGGCATGCGCGCCTCGTTTTTCGTGGCCTCCGCCGCGCTGATGCTGAACTGCATCGTGTTCATCTTCGTCATCAAGGAGCCGCCCAATCCGTCGAAAAAGACGAACGAAGAAAACAGCTCCGCTTTCGGCTCCTTTTCCCTGCTTAAAATCCCCGTTTTGCGGCTGCTGCTTTCCGCTTCCGCTCTCGTGCAGATGACCATCCTGATTCTTCAGCCGATTGTGACGACGTATATCTCGTCCCTCGCGGGAGACCTGCCGAACCTCATCTTCGTCTCCGGCCTGATTTTCTCCCTCGGCGGCTTCGCCGGCGTCATCGCCGCGCCGCTCTGGGGCTGGTTCGGCCAGCACAAAGGGTACCTCCGCGCCGCTCTCACCACCATACCGCTTGCGGGCCTCGGCCTCTGCATTCAAGGCTCGGTATCCGACCTTTACGCCTATGCCGCCTTGCAGTTCACCTGCGGCCTGTTCTTCTGCGGCGTCCACCCTTCCATCAACGCGCTTCTCGCCAAAAACACCGACCCCAGCGTCAAGGGCAGCATCTTCGGTCTGATGTTTGCCGCCCAGCAGATCGGCTCGATTCTCGGTCCCATCTTAGGCGGCACCGTCGCGACCTTCCTCGGCATGCGCTACGTCTTCTATGTCGCCGCCTGCGTACTGTTTTCCCTCACGTTCTTCCTCCGCACCCGGAAAAAACTGATCGAAGGAACGGAATAACCGCATACAAAAAGCCGCGGCCCTGCACAGAAGCAAGGTCGCGGCTAAATTTTTAACTCGATACGCAATCAGGCGATGCCGCCCATTTCCGCCGCTTTCTTGTCGAAACGGCTCATAATCTCATTGTAGGTGTCGTGGGTAATCTGCGGCATCTCGTCCTTGCCGGTGATGTCCTTGAAGACCATGCCAGCCTGACGGAATCCCTCTTCCACAGCCGCGCGCATCTCGGAAAGCTTGCCCGAATCGCCGCCCGACAGCGCTTCCGCAAGTCCAAAGATGCGGTCGGAAACCGCCTCCACGGAGTACGCGCCGCCCTCGGAAATCGCGGCCTGCGCCTCTTCCGGCGTCGTGCCTACCGGCGGCAGCATGAAGTTCTCGATGCCGACCTTGGTGCCGTCGAAGTTCAGCGAATAAATGCCCTCGTTGAACAGATTCTGCACCTTCATGTTCTGCTCGGTCATGGCTTGAATCATGATCGAATAGCTTTGGTCGGTCTGCTCCTGAAGCTGGCGAATCTGATCCGCCGTAAGCCCTTTCGCCTTTTCCGCGCCCTTCGCGTCCACGCCTTCCGCTTTCGCTTCCTTCGCGCCCTCGGCTTTCTGCGCCGCCTGCTGACCCGCCGCGGAAATATTGACCGCGTAAGCCTCGCCCATGCCCTTGTCGGCTTTTTCGACGGCCTTGTCATCCTTCTTCACCGAATCCTGGACTTTCTTCTGGATCGTTGACGCAACGGACGAATAAGCCATTTGCGCGTTGGTGGTTACATTGTTGACTGCCATTTTGCATTCCTCCTTGACTAAATAGAAACTAACACTCCTTTTCCACCACCGCCATTATACCACAAATTCGTCCCGCATACAATACGAGAAAAAGAAAAAAGTCCTATTCCAATGGAAACAGGACTCTTCGTTGTTTCATGCATCATACAATGAAAATTATATACGTCGTCAGCGCAATGGCGGCAAGCAGCGCCCCCAAGACCATCACGCCTTCCTTCGTGGCGGGCCGCCCGAAATGGAAATGTTCCCCCAAGAATCCGCGCCGATTGAAAAACCAAGACCTCGTGCGCTTCTTGAACCATTTCTGCCGACGCTTTTCCCCTATCAGGCGAAGCGCGATATGCGCGAGGCAAAACGCGCTGACCAGCGCGCAAAAAAGCCGGCGCACAATCTCCGTATCCGTCAAATCCAATCCACCTCCGTCTGCCGACTTTCATTATACTCATCCGAGCTTGAAATTACAACTGTTTTATCTCGACAGGAAAATCACCAGCCCGCCGACGAACGGCGTCGCCGTGACCACAGCCTGCAAAATGGGTCGCGGCGCAAGGCTTGTAAACTTCGCACCGACAAAGGAGCCGATGACAAGGCCGAGAAAGGTCTGGACGAAAACCGCCATATCCAGATGGCCGTTCATAATATATCCGGCGCTGCCCGCAAGCGAAATCGGCAAAATCACCAGCATACAAGTCCCGACAGTTTTCAAGAGCGAAACGCCGAAAAACATCATCAACGCAAGCTGGATAAACGCCGTGGCGCCGATGCCGAAGGCTCCGGAAAGAAAGCCCGTCACGACGCCCGTCACCGATCCGAGCATGAGCAGTTCACGCCCCTGCGGCTGAGTCCTGCGGATATGGATATGGCGGTCCAGCCACTCTTTGTGATACAGTCGGATATACATGATGATTGCCGACAGGAACATCATCATGGCGGTAAAAAAGCTAAGGTCATTCGTCGGAAGGCTATGCGCGACATGCGCGCCGATGAACGCGCCGACCATGCCCGCGCCGCCAATGACAAGGCCCATCTTCACCTC
>JAEERZ010000133.1 GCA_016286075.1 Selenomonadaceae bacterium | reverse complement strand
ATCGCTGTATTGCAAAAACGGCGATGCTTTCTTTATTCCCTCGTTATACTTCGTCCGGCTCCTCGCTTTTCAGGATCTCCTCGACGTAGGTCGGCAGCGCAAAGGACGCCGCGTGAAGCTTCGTGTTGTAGTAGCGGGTCTTGATGCCGAGCTTTTCCCATTTTTCCCAGTCCACGCCCTTGACCGGATGGTATTTCTTCGACGCGAAGCCGAAGAGCCAATGGCCGGACGGATAGGTCGGGATATGCACCTGATAGACCCGTGCCAGCGGGAACGAGCTGACGATGCGCTTATGGGCGCGCTGCATCGCGTAGGCCGTTTCCTGATAAAACGGGCTTTCGTGCTGGTTGACCATGATGCCGTCCTCTTTGAGCGCACGGAAGCAGTTGCCGTAAAACTCTTTTGTAAAAAGGCCCTCGCCCGGTCCGAATGGGTCGGTGGAGTCCACAACGATTACGTCGTATTCATTTTCGTGGTGACGGATGAATTTCAGCCCGTCCTCGTAATGGATCTTGACCCGGGGATCGTCGAGCTTCCCGGCCGTCTGCGGCAGGTATTTTTTGCACGCCTCGACAACTTCCTCGTCGATTTCCACGAGGTCGATTTGCTCGACTGCCTCGTAGCGCGTCAGCTCGCGCACCGAGCCGCCGTCGCCGCCGCCGATGACCAGCACGCGTTTCGCGTTCGGATGCGCACACATCGGCACATGGACGATCATCTCGTGGTACATGAATTCGTCCTTCTCGGTCAGCATGGTGTAGCCGTCGAGCACCAGCACGCGGCCGAATTCCAGCGAATCGAAGATGTCGATGCGCTGGAATTCGCTCTTGCCGCTATAGATCTGTTTGTCCACCTTCATCGAGAACCGCACGTTTTCCGTATGCGGCTCGGTAAACCAAAGCTCCATAGTATCCTCCGTTATTCTTCCATCACATTCAATCGCTTTATATCCATATCCTCCGGGCCGGTCATCGAGCAGCCTTTTTCCTTTGCGTAGTGGATATAGGCGAGGATTTCCTTCGTGATCAGCTCGCCCGGCGCGAGAATCGGAATCCCCGGCGGGTAGCACATTACGAATTCGCTGCAGACGCGCCCTTCGGTCTCGTCGATGGGCAGCGACTTTTTCGGCGCGTAAAACGCCTGCTGCGGGCCGCAGACGACCTTCGGGCGGATATATTCGGCCTCCAGCATTCCCGTTTGGTCCTTGCTGTAATTGCGGCGAATCTCGGAAAGCGCCGCGACGAGCCGCTCTATGTCCTTTTCCCTGTCGCCGACGGAAATATAGGCCAAAAGGTTCGCAATGTCGCCGAACTCGGTCTGGATGTCGTATTCGTCGCGCAAGAGGTCGTAGACCTCGATGCCCGCCAGCCCCGTCGGGCGCGTGAAAATCGAGAGCTTCGTCACGTCGAAGTCGAAGACGGAGCCGCCGTTCGCCAGCTCCCGGGAATAGGCGTAGTAGTCGCCGATTTCGTTGATTTCCTCCCGCGCGTATTCCACCAGCCCGATTACCTTGTCGAAAATCTCTTTGCCGTGCAGCGCGAGACTGCGCCGGGAAATGTCGAGGCTGGCCATCAAAAGATACGACGCGCTGGTGGTCTGCGTCAGATTGATGATCTGATGCACATAGCCCTCGGAAACGGCGTCCCCGATCAAGAGGATCGAGCTTTGCGTCAGCGAGCCGCCGGACTTATGCATACTGAGCGCCGCCATGTCCGCCCCGGCATGCATCGCCGCCGTCGGCAGATTGTCGTGAAAGTAGAAATGCGTGCCGTGGGCCTCGTCCGCCAAAAGCAAAAGCCCGTGCTCATGGGCGAGACGGGCGATAGAGCGCACATCGGAGCAAATGCCGTAATAGGTCGGATTGTTGACGAAGACCGCTTTCGCCTTCGGGTGAGCGAGAATCGCCGCCTCCACGTCCTCCGGCTTCATGCCCAGAGAAATGCCGAGCCGCCGGTCCATGCCCGGATCGACGTAGACCGGAACCGCTCCGCAGAGAATCATCGCGTTGATGACGCTTCGATGGACGTTGCGCGGTAAAATAATCTCGTCGCCGCGCCCCGCCGCCGTCAGAATCATTGCCTGCACCGCCGAGGTCGTGCCGCCGATCATGAAGAACGCGTGGGCCGCGCCGAAAGCCTCCGCCGCCAATCGCTCCGCATCCCGAATCACCGAGACCGGGTGGCAGAGATTGTCCAGCATCTTCATCGAATTGACGTCCACTGAAAGGCACTTCTCGCCGAGAAACGCGGTCAGCTCCGGGTTTCCCCTGCCCCGCTTATGTCCCGGCACGTCGAAGGGCACGAGCCGCGCCGTCTTCATGCGCTCCAGCGCCTCCAATACCGGCGCGTCCTTTTGCGACAATTCCCTATTTTCCACGTCTCACGCCCCTAACTCAGAAAAGTGAGAAGTGTGAAGAGTGGAGAGTGGAGTTATTACATATTAAAACGCGTAAAAACTCCTAACTCCACACTCCTAACTCCACACTCTCAATACACGTTCTGTCCGCTGAATATCTCGATCATTTCCCGCCGCAGGCTGTCGCCGATCGCCAGCCGCGTCTTCGGGGGAATCTCGTAAATATCCGTATTGAATAAATAATTCTTCAAATCCAGCTCTTTGATCAGCATGCGCGTATGGAAAAGATTCGCCTGATAGATATTGATATCCACCGCGTCGTAGACGTCCAGCGTTTCCGGATTGATGTAGTCCTGAATGGAAGTCATCTTGTTTTCCATGAAAATCTTCTTGCCGGTGATGTCCCGCGTGAATCCGCGCACCCGGTAATCCATCGTGATGATGTCCGAATCGAAATTGCTGATCAGATAGTCCAGCGTTTGGAGCGGCGAAATCGTGCCGCAGGTCGCCACGTCGATATCCACGCGGAAAGTGGCGATACTGGTGTCCGGATGATACTCGGGATAGGTGTGCACCGTCACATGGCTCTTGTCGAGGTGCGCGACCACCGTATCACGCAAAGCGCGCGGCAGTTTCTCCCCGCTTTCGAGAGCCGCCTCCTCGGCGACGAGAAGCGTCACGCTGGCGCCCTGCGGATCGTAATCCTGCTTCGCGATATTGAGAATCTTCGCGCCGATCATTTCCGTGACGCGGGAAAGGATATTCGTCAAACGCTCGGAATTATACTGCGAATCAATGTACCGAATATAGTCCTGCTGCTCCCGCTCCGTCTTCGCGTAGCAGATATCGTAAATATTGAAGCTCAGAGATTTCGTCAGGTTGTTGAACCCGTACAGCTTCAGTTTTTCTTCCATCTCCGCACCCCCCGGCACATTTTTGGTTGATACCAATTATAGGGGAACGCCCTCGAAAATGCAACAATAAAAGGGACGCCGCGAAAACAATTTTTTGCTTTCGCGGCGTCCCGAGAATCCGGTAATTCTTTTTACACCTTGAATTTCGCGATATCTTCCTGCAGCTTGATCGCCATGTTCGCCAGAGCGCCTGCCGCCTCGGTAATCTGATGCATGACCGACGCCTGCTCCTCGGTAGCCGCGGAAACGTTCTGCGACTTGTCCGTAACGCCGTTGGCCAGTTCCTGAATCTTCTGTACCGACTCCGTGACGTGCTGGCTGCTTGCCGTCGCATGGTTGATGCTCTTGATCGCGGTCTCGATATGACCGTAGAGTTCGTTGACACGGTCGTCGATCTTCGCGAAAGCCTCGCCGGCGCGGTTCACGATCTCGGAGCTCTCCTGCACCGCTGTATTCTGCCGTTCCATCGCTTCCACCGCCGCGTCGGTATCCTTCTGGATGCCGCCGATCAGCGCCGAGATATTGCTGGCCGCCTCGCCGGACTGCTCGGCAAGCTTCCGGACTTCCTCGGCGACGACCGAGAATCCGCGGCCCGCCTCGCCGGCGCGCGCCGCCTCGATAGCAGCGTTCAGCGCCAAGAGGTTCGTCTGGTCGGCGATATTCGAAATCGTCTCGACGATCTGGCCGATCTCCTTCGACCGATCGCCCAGCGTGCCGACGACCTGCGACGCCTCTTCCATCTGCGCCGCCATATGTTCCATCGAGCTGACGGCCTGATTGACCGCCGCGCGGCCCTCTTCGACGCCCTCGCGGCTGCTCTGCGCCGTCTTCTTCATTTCCTGCGAAGCATCGAACATATTCTTCATTTCGTTCGTCATGCCGTCGGTCTGGGCCGCGACGCCGCCCAGCTCGTTGCACTGCTCGCCCGCGCTCTCCGCCATCGAGATAACCGCGTTCGCCACGTTCGTAATGGTCTTCGTCGTATCGGAGGCGTTCGCCGTCAGCTCCTCGCTGGCCGCCGCAAGCTGCTCCGACGAAGCCGTCACACTCGCCATCAAGTCTCTCAGCGATTTCTTCAGTTTGTTCGCCGCCTCCGCGAGCTGGCCGATCTCGTCCTTGCTCGTAACGTCGAGATCATCGCCCCGGAAGTCGCCCGAACCGATGTCGAACATCCGGTTGTTGACGACCTCCATCGTCGCCATCACCTTGTTGACCGCAACCCACGAAAGGGCAATCACAATGAGCAGCAGGACAATCACCGCGACCACGATGGACATGATGAACTTGTTCTGGATCGTGGCAATCTCCTCAGTCGGGATGCCCGCGAACAGCATGCCGACAATCTTGCCGTCGGCGCCCTTCAGCGGATGATAACCGCAAAGGTAATTGTTGCCGAGCACTTCGGCATGGCCTGTGAATTTTTGGCCCTTCGTCAGCACCTGCTCGATGACCGCCGCCGAAGCCTTCGTGCCCACCGGGCGCTTGCCGCCCTCGCCCTGGAACGAGGTCGCGACGCGGGTGTCGCCCCTGAATATCGTCACATGGTCGCCCACCAGACCCTTCAGCCTGTCGGCGAGTTCAAAGTTGCCGCTGATCTTGTATTCGCCCTTGTAAAGGTCCTCGCCCTTGACGACCCACGGACCCGGATGCTTCACGTTGATCAATTCTTCCATCTGAGCCAAGTCGCCGTCCGCCTTCATGCCCAAGGCGACGTCGAAACCCTCGTTCGCGTCACGGTAGGCGAGAAAGCCCACGCAAATCGCGACGACCAAGAGCATCACGTTCAGTCCGATCAGTACCTTTGCCTTTAGTTTCATTGCCCATTCTCCCCTCTTTTTTCGCTCCTTGCCAAGAGTATCTTCATAATGTATACATGATATCATTTTATAAAGAAATTTTCAATTCTATTTGTAAAAATAGAATTTTATTTTTTTGAAGATAGACCTAATGCCCTAACCCATTATCCATTTCCCCGTTGCTACAATCACATTTTTAGAAAAATTCAAGGGAAGATAGTCTATAAGCCTCATTATGGTCAACCTCATTTTACAATATCGTTGTTCCTCGCGCGCCCGAAAATTGACAAAAGGAAGCGCGGCGGAGATAATAAGATGTATCGAACTCCTCTCGGCGCTTCATCCCGAGAGCAGTAAAAAACGGAAGGATACTTTCAATGAACATCCTGCAACATATCCGCCGCCATTTTTTCACGAAAGAATTTCTGTTGTTCCTCGTCATCGGCGGCATCAACACTTTGAACGGCACGTTCCTCTCCTGGCTGTACGGCTTCGTCGTACCGGACGCGAACATTGCCTTCAACTTCGGCTACATCACCGCAAACGCCATCGCTTATTGGCTGAACAGCGTTTTCGTCTTTCCCGAGCCGCTGTCATGGAACCGGTTCCTGCGGTTCGCCGTCTCATACATTCCGAACTATATCATACAGAACATCATCGTGTTGATTTTCTACAACTGGCTCGGCTTCCCGCCTGTCGCCAGCTATCTGATCGCCGCCGCCCTCGGCGTCCCGATCACATTCTTATGCGTAAAGCTGTTTGCTTTCGAAAGAAAGTAAACAAATTATTTGACGGGGCTTCGCCCCTTCAAACTTCCCCACACAAGGGGAGAGCCCCTTGTGAATCCCCCAAAGGGCTCTGCGGAGCCGGAGATTCCGCGGCGTGCGATAGCAACAACTTGGGCGATTATTTATCCCGCGTTAACGGTTATAACAGCTTAAGCTTTAGCCAAATTACATAGTCAGGATTACGCCCAAGTCACCGCAACCAAATCCGCAAAAATGGGCTAAACTTTAAGTCGTCAAGAGCTTTATCGCGGGATAAACCAACCGATAAGTTATTCTAAGCTTTCACCGCGGAATCCCGGCCCCGCAGGGCCCTAAGGAGGGGTCCAAGGGGAGGAACTCCCCTTGCAGGGTCGCAGGGGCAGCGCCCCTGCAAAACAATTCACGATGATAAATAATCCTACAATCCACCGCCAACAACTTTCGCAAAAAACATATAAAATGCGCTGGCACTTAAGCAATAAGAAAAGCGCCCCACGTGGAGCGCTTTTTCTT
>JAEERZ010000132.1 GCA_016286075.1 Selenomonadaceae bacterium | reverse complement strand
GGGCCTGCGATGCCGGCGAGTCCCCAGGCCGTCAGGACGCGGCCGTGGATGGCGCTCAGGCAGCGGATGCCGAAGATGTCGCTGAGGTAGGCGGGCATGCAGGAGAAGCCGCCGCCGTAGCAGCTGATAATCAGGAGCGTCAGGAACCGGAACAGTCCCGGCGTTTTCGCGTCCGCCAGCGCGATGAACGCGGCAATCTCAATGAGGAAGAACAAGGCGTAGGTCGCGCCTCTGCCGATGTAGTCGGAGACGGTGGACCAGGCGATGCGTCCGAGACCGTTGACGAGACCGATGACGCCGACCAGCGCCGCCGCTTCGCCTGCCGTCATGCCGCAGGTTTCCTGCGCCATGGGAGAGGCCACGGCCAACAAGCTGATGCCGCAAGTAATATTAATAAAGAAAACCCACCAGAGGGCAGCGAACTGCCAAGTCCGAACGGCTTCTTCCGTGGAGTATCCTTCCACGGCGAGCGCAGGCTGCGCGTGTTTTTCCGAGGGGACGGGGGCGGGTTTCGCCGGGGGCTTCAGATAGAGGGCGGAAGCGCCCATGACGACCATGTAGACGACGCCGGGAATAACGAAAGCGTAGATCAGGCCGTAAGTCGCCGCCAGATACTGCATGACGGGGCCTGCAATCAGCGCCGCGAAGCCGAAGCCCATGATGGCCATGCCGGTGGCAAAGCCGCGATGCTTGGGGAAGTATTTGACCAGCGTGGACACCGGGGTAATATAGCCGACGCCGAGACCGATGCCGCCGATAACGCCGTAAAAGAGGTAGAGCAGCGCGAGGTTCTGCCGGGAGATGGCAAAGGCGGTGCCCAGCATGCCGACGCCAAAGAGCAGCATGGAAATCAGACCGCTTTTTTTCGGACCGCTGCGCTCGACGAAGTTGCCGAGGAATCCGGCGGACATGCCGAGGAACAGGATCGCGACGGAAAACGCCCATGTGACGTCGCGCAGGGACGCGCCGACGGCTTCCATGATGGGCCGCGTCAGTACGCTCCAGGCGTAGACGCTGCCGATGGAGATGTGGATGCCCACGGCGGATAAAGCGATCAACCAACGATTTCTCATGACGGACCTCCTGTTTTCCGGGCTGTATGAAAAACAACCCAACACACGAGAGGACGTTTCCGGGAACAAAAAAACGCCCGGGCACATTCTCTCTGCCCAGACGGTCGGCTCATCACAGTCCTGCGCGACACGTGGTCGATTCCACTAATCCGTCAGCCGCACAAAACCTCTTCGGTTTTTACGGTTCGATTATAACCGCTCAAAGATGAGAATGTCAAGCGGGATTTTATGGAATCACTGAATAAGTCAATTTATGGCCTTGCCAAAGGATTATTTCGTCAGGCAAGAAAAAGTGCTCGAAGTCGTAGCATAGCTACGTCGAGGGCACTTTGACGCAGCATGGCGGAATAAGACTCGGCAAGGGCGTGAAGGGACTTGTTCAGTGTTTCCTTAAGTATGGCTTATATGGAGAAATGATAATATTCCGCGACGCGCAGGAAGTCCTCCGGCGGAGGCGCGTTGATGCTCAGCGTTTCCTGCGTGACCGGGTGGACAAGGTCGAGTCGGAAAGCGTGGAGCGCTTGCCTGTCGATCAGAGGGGATTTTTCGCCGTAGAGGTCGTCGCCTAAAATCGGATGGCCGACGGCGGCGAGATGGACGCGAAGCTGATGCGTGCGCCCGGTGGCGGGGCGAAGTTCGACCAGGGAAGCCGTGTCTGTTTCCGCGAGCACGCGGTATCGGGTGAGGGCAGGTTTTCCGTCCGCGTGCGCTTCCTGTTCGATGAAGCTCGTCGGTTTTCGTCGAAGCGGCAGGTCGATGGCGCCTTCCTTTTCGGCGAATTGTCCATGCGCTATCGCGAGATAGGTTCGATGAAAGCGCGGGCCATTCGCGTCCGTTAAGAGAGACTGGATGTGCGGCTGCTTGGAAATCAGGACAAGTCCCGTCGTGTTGCGGTCGAGCCGATGCGTCGGATGAAAGACGCAGGGCTCTTTTTTTGTTTCATAATAATAAGCGACTGCGTTCGCCAGCGTGCCGTGCTGTTCCTTCGCAATCGGATGGACGAGCATGTGCGCGGGTTTGTTGACGACGAGCAGGTACGCGTCCTCATAGCGGACGTCGAGAGGGATATTCTGCGGCTCGATGGCGGAGACTTCGGGAATCTCGCAGCGGAGCAAGTCTCCCGTGCGGAGCGTGGCGAGCGTCGCGCAGGAAATCACTTCCCCGTTGATGAAAAGCGATCCCTGATGCTTGAGCCGCCGCCACAGGTGCGTCGAAAGCCCCTGCCGTTTCAAAAAGGAGCGTACCGAAACAGAATCGGTACGCTCGTCTATCCGGTATTCCAAAATCATTCCGCTTTTTCCTCATCGCCGTGCACGCTGGCAATCAGCCGGAACGTCAAGTTCAAAAGAATTGCCAGCACCGTAGCCAACGCCATGCCGCGAAGCGCGACGCCCGCTATGGTGACGCCCGCGCCGGAAACGCCGACGCCGAGCACGATCGCGGTCAGAATCAGGTTCGTCGGCTGATTGTAGTCCACCTTTTGATCGACGAAAATACGGACGCCAGACGCGGCGATTACGCCGAAGAGCAGAAGCGATACGCCGCCCATTACCGGCGTCGGGATGCTTTGGATGGCGGCAGCGAGCTTGCCGAAGCAGGAGAGCAGAATCGCGCAAATCGCGGCGCCGCCGATGACCCAAGTGCTGAAGACTTTCGTGATCGCTAATACGCCGATATTTTCGCCGTAGGTGGTATTCGGCGTCGAGCCGAAACAGCCGGAGAGCATTGTCGAGACGCCGTTGCCCAAGAGCGAGCGGTCAAGACCCGGGTCCTGCGTCAAATCATGGCCGACGATATTGCCGGTGACGATCAAATGGCCGACGTGCTCGGCGATAACGACAAGCGCGGCGGGCGCGATAATCAAAATCGCGTTGAGATTGAATTCCGGCGTGTAAATCGTCGGGAGCGCAAACCACGGCGCGGCGGCAATCGGCGCCCAGTCCACCAGCCCCACGCAAGCGGCGATGAAATAGCCGCCGACAACGCCAATCAGAATTGGCAGGATTGCCAAGAGTCCGCGGAATGCTACTGATGAAAAGACCGTAATGGCAAGCGTCAAGATGGAAACCATAATCGCGCGCGAATCGGGGACTTCCGCCGTGAGGCCCGCCATGCCGGCGGCGGTGGGCATCAGCTCCAGACCGATGACTGCGACGATTGCACCCATCGCGGCGGGCGGGAAAATATAATCGATCCATTTCGTTCCGACGGCGCGGACAATCAATGCGACGAGGCAGAAAATCGCGCCGACGACGATGAATCCGCCCAGAGCGGCTTCGTAGCTGTATTTCGACAGTACTAAAAACACCGGGGAAAGAAACGCGAAGCTCGACCCGAGATAGGCGGGAATTTTCCCCTTGCAGAGAATCAAATAGATCAGCGTACCGATACCGTTGAACAGCAGCACCGTTGCCGGGTTGATTTTGAAGAGAATCGGAACGAGCACGGTGGAACCGAACATCGCGAAAAGATGCTGAAGACTGAGAGGAATGGTTTGCCCGATGGGAAGACGCGCTTCGGGCGGGATGGACTTGTTGTGCATAGAAAAGGAAGCTCCTTTCAAGGTATCTTATTCCATGAAACTCTATCACAAAGATACGGCTGTTGTCCACATGCCACATTTTCTTATTATCGTCGCGCCGTTTTCGACAGGTTCAAATTTCTGAGGTAAGAAAGTAGGATTTTCTTACTTTCCTACTTTCCTACCTCAGAAATTTTCAAACGTAAAATACTGCGCCGTGCGTTCCGGCTCTTTTTTCTTGGCAAAGGGCGGAGAAAGTGGTAAACTTCTGCTTGAAATTTTTACAATGAACTTGTTTTGCAATCAATTTGGAATGCATTTTCGCGGCTGCCTCGAACGACGGCGGCGCGCGTTTTCGGTTGGATATAGATACTACGGAGGAACCGGATCGAAATGGATAATCAGGGCATAAAAAAAGCTGCCCTAAACTTTTGGGAAGCGATTGAACAGACGTTCATAGAGCATACGGGATTTATTTTTTTGCTATTTTTCCTCAATTATTTTACGATGGCGTGGTCGCTGCTCCTGATACGGGACGAGTGGCTGGCGCTGGAATACGGCTGCGTCCTTTTGCTCTGCATCGTCCTTTTGACGGCGCTGCTACGGCGTTTCCTTCGCCCGCAGTGGCTTCGCTGGGCTCAGGGGGCTCTGCTTTTGGCGTCGTTTTTGCCGTTTCCGGTGGAAGTTTTCGTGATGTATACCTATAAAGCCTTGATTGGCGCTGGTATCATCAATTCCATATTAGAGACGAACCGAAAAGAAGCCGTTGAATTTTTGCAGATGTACGTGACGTGGCGGGAAGTGATCGCAGTTGTCGGCGGCTGCGTTGTCCTGTACTTGCTTTGGCGCGTCTTTCGCCGCGTCGAGATTTCCGAGCGTCGGAAACGGCTGCTTTGTCGGGGCGTGGCTGTAACAGGATTAGTTTCACTTGGAGTGATTTGCGCGACCTTCGCGTCGTTTTTTGCGAATCCGCTGCTGCCGATCGTTCGCGTCGTCAGCGCGACGTCGCTGGCCGTGGAAAACGCTATCGCCTATCATCGGCTGGCGGACGCCGTCGACGCGAATATCGAGCTGACCGAGAATGAGAGTACGATAAAGAATATCGTGTTTATCCTCGGGGAATCGACGAACCGAAATCACATGCATCTGTACGGTTATTATCTGCCCACTACGCCGCTCCTCGACGAGTTGCAGGCCAAGGGGGAAATTTGCGCGTACAGCGACGTTATCAGCCCGCATTCGACGACGGTGGAGGTGCTGAGCGAGCTTTTCACGTTTTGCGACTATGAATCGGAGAAGCCGTGGTATGAATATCACAATCTGATTGACGTGATGAATACCGCTGGGTATCGAACCCATTGGATCTCCAATCAGGAAAGTTCCGGCATGTGGGGCAACGTTGCGCAGTTATACGCGAATCACAGTACGATGCATCGGTTTACGCGGCTCCGGGATTCGATGGAAGACAGCGGCATTTTGGACGAGGAGTTGTTTCCGCTTTTGGACGAGGCGCTCACGGAAGCTTCGCCGGATCGGAATTTCTATGTTTTGCATCTGATGGGCGGTCATGGCCTGTATTACAATCGTTATCCGTATGCGTTCCACAAGTTCAATGCCGGGGATATCCAGCTCCAGATCGGCGAGCGGTTCCGGGAGATCGTAGCCCAGTACGACAACGCGCTCTATTACAACGATTATATCGTCAGCGAGATTATCAATCGGTTCCGCGACAAAGAGGCGCTCGTCATTTATGTGCCGGATCACGGCGAGGCGGTCTATGACGAGGGCGGCAGCATCGCCGGTCATCTGGAGGAAAATCCCGATCGCCATATGATCGAGATTCCCGTAATCTTCTGGGCGTCGCGCAAGTTCCGCGATAAATATCCGGAAAAATGGGAGGCCATCGAAGACGCCGCCGACCGTCCGTACCGTACGGACGACCTGATTCATACGCTGATGGAACTTGCCGATATCAAGACCGAGGAATGGAATCCGGCGAAAAGTGTTATAAACGATGACTTCGATGCGTCAAGGCCACGCTTCTTCGGAGAGGAAAACTACGACATTCAGATCAAGGGGAAATGAGTCTCGTCTTTATTCCCGCATAAAGCGGTCATAGCTTTCCCGCATTTCGTTCCGGCTCTTGGCGGTCGGCCACAGGCGGCAAATCTCGTTTTCGTCGCTTTTTCGCATGGCGGCGGCCAGATGGTCGTAAATCAGCGGATTTTTTTCGGTCAAATCGGCGACGAGCTTTTTGACCGACTCCCTCTTCGTCTTGCCGTCGATGGGGCAGGGGGACTTGACCGGCTGCATGCCGTGATATTGGATAGCCGCGATGATTTCTTGTTCCCGCAGATAAATGAGCGGGCGTATGACGGTCAAGGCAGTGCGGTCAAGGTAGGTCTTTGGCTGGAATGTGCCGATCTGCCCCGAGTACAGGAGATTCAACAGCAGTGTTTCCACCGCATCGTCATTATGATGAGCGTACGCGACCTTGTTGCATTTATGTTCATTTGCGTAGCGGTTGATGGCCCCGCGCCGGAAAAATGCGCAGGTGAAACAGGGGGCATTTTTCGGTTCGCTGCGGATGACCTCGGCGATATCGACTTGGTGGATTTCATGGGGGATTTCCAACGATGAGCAAAATCGGGAAAGCCTCTCCGTGTCGAAAGCGTTGTCAAACATCGGGTCGATGGTCAGCGCGCGCAGGGAAAATTTCCCTTTTGTCCGTTCGCGCATCATTGCAAGCGCATAGG
>JAEERZ010000131.1 GCA_016286075.1 Selenomonadaceae bacterium | reverse complement strand
TTTCCAAATTTCCCGCGCAAAAAAACGCCCCGTCCTGTTCTTCGCCAGGACGGAGCTGAGTTTCGTAAGTTATTCCGCTTTGAACAATGGCATGGACGCCAGGAAGATGATGTCCGTCCGTTTGGCGGCATCGCCCTCCGCCACGGCGGCGGCCTGACCGACGACGGTGCCGCCCGCTTTTTCCGCCAGATTCCGCAGCGCCTTCATGGAGCCGCCCAGACTGATGACGTCGTCCAGCAGCAGCACGCGTTTCCCCTTGATGAGGGCGGCGTCCTCCTGCATCAGATACAGCCGCTGCTTGCCCAATGTCGTAATGGACTCGTCCTCCACGAACAGGGGATCCTCCATGTACGCCTTGACGGATTTGCGCGCCGTCACATAACGGCTGTGCCCCATCAGGCGGGCCAGTTCTTCCGCCATCGGAATGCCTTTCGTCTCGGCGGTCATAATGATTTCCGTGTCTTTCGGGATTTTCTCCAGCAGCGCCTCCGCGCATTTTTCCGCCAGCTCCACGTCCCCTAAGACTACAAAAGCCGCGATTGCCTTCGTGTCCGAAATATTCATAATCGGAAGCTGCCGCGTGCAGCCCGCGATCTTCAATTCATGAAACCGTTTCGCCATAAACCCTGCCCCCTGTTTTTTTATTATTATACCACAAATATACCTTGCCACCGATAAATTGTTTTGACACCGTTTACAGCAATTTTATTGACTTTCGTGTTTCCCGTTATAAAATATAGACGTTCGCTGATATATAAAGACTACGGAGGGAAACAATATGAAGCAATACATCGTCGACGCGTTCACGGCGAAACCCTTTTCGGGCAATCCGGCGGCGGTCTGCGTGACGGAGGCGCCGCTTCCCGAGGATTTCATGCAGAAGCTGGCGGCGGAAAACAATCTTTCGGAGACGGCGTTCCTCGTCCGGGAAGGAGAAGGCTGGCGCCTGCGCTGGTTCACGCCGGGGACGGAGGTCGACCTTTGCGGTCACGCGACGCTGGCTTCGTCTTTCGTGGTGCTGAACCATGAGGACAAGGAAAAGGACGTCGTGCAGTTTTACACGAGAAGCGGAACGTTGACCGTTGCGCGAAAGGACGGGCAATACGAGATGGATTTTCCCGTCGGTTCGCAGCGGGAGGTTCCGGTCACGGACGATATGGAAGCGGCTTTCGGCGTCCGCCCTGTCAAGGCGCTCTTGGGTGACGACCTTGTCTGCGTCTTTGCCGACGAGGAAGAAATACGGCGCATGACGCCGAACCAGACGCTGCTCTCGAAGCTGGAAGGCAGAGGCCAAAACGTCACCGCTCCCGGCACGGAAAGCGACTGCGTATCCCGGAGCTTCTTCCCGAAGCTCGCCATCCCGGAAGATCCCGTCTGCGGCTCGGCCCACTGCCAAATCGTCCCCTACTGGGCGGAGGTCACGGGCAAGAAAGAATTCCACGCCTACCAAGCATCAAAGCGCGGCGGTCATCTCCACTGCCGCCTGACGGGGAACGGACGAATCGCCATCTGCGGCGAAGCGGCCCTTGTCGCCGTCTCCGAAATCGTCGCAAAGCCTTAAGGAAGCACTGAACAAGTCCCTTCACGCCCTTGCCGTGTCTTTTTCCGTCATTCTGTGTCAGATGCCGCTCGACGTAGCGATGCTACGCCTTCGCGCCATCTTCCTTACCTGACGAAAAAATCCCTCGGCAAGGCCATAAATTGACTTATTCAGTGTTTCCTTAATAAAAGAACGAAAAACCTCCTATGCTTTTCTCCGCGGTTTTCGCATCGCGCAGATTGCATAGGAGGTTTTATTTGATTATTGATTATTCCGCGCCGCCGGTATGCGCTCAGGGCACAACCTGCGGGCGATCTCCCGTCGGATCGATGCCCTGCGGCCCGTCGCCGAAGCGGAAACCCTGCCATGATTTTTGGAGGATTTCCCACGTCTCGTCCCGTCCGAGTTCGATGGCCTTTTGGAGTTCCGCAACGGGAATCCAGAGGAAAGCCGCCTCTGTTTTTTCCGCTTTGACGATATAAGAGTCCGCCGAGCGTTCAAAGGCTTCCTTACCGATTGCCTCGCCGTTTGGATCCATGTATTTTTCCGGCGTGAACGTCATCATCCCCGGCCGACTTTCAGACTCCACAATAACGCCCTGCTCCGTCGCGGCAAGATACGTGAACAGCATATCGTTCGACTTATTGACGAGCTGCCGCGCCACGAGATATTCCCCGTCCTGGAGCCAGGGAACGCTCTTTTTTCTGTAGGCCGTGTCGATATGATAATAGCGTTCCTCGCGTTTGTTTTCATCGACAACACGATAGGCCGTCAATTTGTTTTCGCCCGCCATCCCGGCGAACCTCGGCTTGAACCCGGCCTCCGGGGACCTGATCTCGATTGGCTTCAATACGTCCTCGTTGCCCGATTCGTATTCATAGCACTCATAATCCAGATACATGCCGGTCTCGTCCATTTTCGCGACGGTGAATTCCAGCCACCCGTTGCCGTCCATGTCGCTGACGCAGAAGCAGGCGTTTTTCGATTTCGCGTCCTCAAAGTCGAGGTTGTTGACGACAGGACTGTTTTGCAGCCTGACAAGCTCCAGCCCGTATTCGTAAGGCCCAGCGGAAGCCGCCGACGAAGACGCCATAATCCCCGCCGCCAAAAGCGCCGAAAGCAGGACTCTTTTTGCAAGCTTCATTATATGATTCCCCCTTTGGTGAAAGCATATCTCCAATGCATTATACACCAATGTAATAATAGAGCCAATCGCAATTATTATCTTGCGTTATACGATAGAATCAGACGCTTCCAGCAAAAACCTAATGACATTTTTGTGTTTGATTCCCTCATAACCTCGCCCCGGCATTTCATTCATAGATAATACGACTTTCTCGAAATTATCCTGAATCCTTGTCAACGGCGTAAACTCACGCTGCATATTCTCTTCCGTCAGCAGGTAGCAGACCTGAATGTACAACCTTTCTCCGTCCCGTTCCGCGACGAAATCCACTTCCGCCTCCTGCTGCTTGCCGATATAAACTGTATAACGACGCCGCAAAAGCTCCAAGAAAACGACATTCTCCAACATCCCAGCAACGTCTTGCTCCCGATACCCCATCACCGCATGGCGAATCCCTAAATCCGTCAGATAATATTTCTCCTGCGTTTCCAACAGCTTCTTCCCCTTGATATCATATCGTGAAACACGATGCACCAAGCAGGCGGATTCCAAGGCGGCAAGATAATTATAAACGGTCTCCGTACTCAGCTTACGGCCTTGGCTTTTCAGAAAATCCGATATCGTTTTCGCCGAAAACGTATTGCCGATGTTGTCCATCAAATACACAACAATTTTCTCCAACAGCGCCGTATCCCGAACACGATTGCGGGCGACAACGTCCTTCAGCAAAATGGAATTGTATATATCCTGCAAGTAGAGCAGCAACCTGTCCGATTCCCATTTCATCTGATGGATCCCCGGCAGCCCTCCGAACTGAAGATAGGACGCAAAAAGCTCTTTCTCAGAACGTCCCGCCTCATCCGGATTCGCCTCTGCGAACGCCATATACTCGTGAAATCCCAGCGGGTACACCTTAATCTCCACATACCGCCCAGACAGAAGCGTTGCCAATTCCCCGGAAAATAACTTAGCATTCGAGCCCGTCAAATAGATATCGCAGTCAAAATCCACTCGAAAAGAGTTGACGGCCCGCTCCCACTCCTTCGTCTCCTGAATTTCATCCAACAAAAGATACAAGCGGCCTTTCACTTTCGAAACTTTTTCTGAAATCTCTTCATAGAGAGCATGATATTCCTTCAACCGCTCATATCGCAAAGATTCAAGATTGATGAAAACGATATTCTCTGGCGCGACGCCTCGCCTCAATAGTTCGTCCCGTATCAATTCCAGTAAGACGCTTTTCCCGCTCCGGCGCATCCCGGTCAGAACCTTTATGACAGGGCGGTCTATAAAATCTCGAATCTGCCGCATATAGCTTTCTCTTTGTATCATGGCAAACGCCCCCATTCGGAAAGAGTTTCTTTTATAATATATTTTTTTATCAAAAATATCAATAGTTTCTTTTATAAAAGAAACTATTGATATCCTCTTCAATCACTATCTAACATAACCTTTTTCATCCAAGCGCTTGTAATCTCATATCGAGAAGATTCTTTAGAGCCGCACAATCATCAGATGGGTTTATCTCCCCCACGCTAATAGTTCTCTTTCACCTTGGATTCGGCTCCAACGACACAAAAAAGGCTTCCGGGGATTTCCCCGAAAGCCTTGCTATTCCTATGGAGCTAGCTATAGGACTTGAACCTACGACCTGCGCATTACGAATGCGCTGCTCTACCAACTGAGCTAAGCTAGCATGACTGACAAGAAGTAGTATAACGTAGATATTACTTGCCTGTCAATAGCTTTGAGAAATTTTCTTCCTACAGTCCTTCTACGGCGTTGGAGGCCGATTCCCTCATCCCTTTAAGAGGAAAGCTCCGTTTTTCATCGCCCGTCGCCTTGCAGGAGACTGTCCTGCCCCTGTTCATGCAGCAGAAGGTTTCTACACGATCAAGGCGCTTCCATTCGCCGCGCGCGTTCAGACGCGTCTCAAATCCCGCCTCGCCGATCATGGCTACGGCGTCCTCCAAGATTCGGCAAAGCTCGCCTTGAAAATCCTGCGAACCCGGCGTCGCCTCATAACAGAAGAACTTGATATCGGCGCTCAAAAGGCTCCGCTCCAACGTCAGCTTCACGCCCGGAAAAAGCGTATGCAGCGGTGCCAAGGCCGCCATCACGCCTGTGGCGCGCACCTCGTCCTCTTCCACGTTCGCCATGCCGGGGCGCGTGACCAAGAGCTCCCCGCGCAACGTGACTTTATCGTCGCGCAAAGCAGCGACGACATGACGGCGGAGAACCTGTCCGCCCTCTTTGAGCGTTTCCGCAAATGTCATATCCATCACCTCGCTGAAAACGTCACACCCACGAAACTTCCTCGCCGCAGCGAGCGCAGAACCGGTCTCCCGTCCGCAGCGTCTCGCCGCAGGACGGACAATGCCGCACCTCTTCCAGCGCGCCCGTCGCCGGCGCCGCGCTGCCGAGACGGCCTTCCATCTGCCCGAAGCGGGCCTCCGTGATTTTCTCATCCGCCGCCACGCGGTCGCGAAGCTGCTCCTGCCCCATGCGAAGCTCCGCCACGTCGCGCTCCACGGACTTATCGGACATCAGCGCCAGCACGATGCCGACAATGATCGGGCTGAAAAGCGCAGCCGCGATGCCCCATTTCCATTGACTGCGTCCCTTCTTGTCCGCGTAGTACCCGACGCCCATGCAGCAGAGAAGCCAAAACGCGAGTTCAAACATTTCTACCACCCTTTCCCTTTTCCACCATGGCGAATCCCTTCGCCCTTTCCCTTCAGGAAGCCCCTGCTTCCACGGTCATATTATATGTTGCCCCCGATAAAAAGGCAATGGCGTGGGACGCGATTTCATCTTTTTATAAACGTCCTCTAATCTATTTTTCATGCGCCGCGCTATTCCTATCCGTTTCGCTTTCTGCTATACTATATAGGTAGTCCTCAGGAAAGGAAGATGCCCCATGAAAGAGAAGGAACAGGACGTCTCGCTGCCCCACGGCGAGGACCAGATCATAAAAATGGATATCCTCGGCATGATCCACAGCGCGGAAAATCCCTTCGATATCATTTACCATGTCGCGAATTATCTGGAAGACAAATCGAAAGAAGCCGGCTACGCCCAGATCGTGCTGGAAAATATGCGGACGGTTTACGGGATCGTGCTCGGCGAGCGAAAGCTCCTGACCGACGAGCTGCACGACGTGGAAAAGCGCCTCAAGCACATTGAGGACGTGCTGAAGACCGCGGACCTGACCGAGGAAGAATCCATCCGCGCCGATTTCGCCGTAACGCTGCACAAAAAGAACATCGAGCGGCTGAAACTGCGAATCCAGGAGCTGACGGCAAACGGAGAATCCCTGTACTTCGTAAGAAAATAACCCAAGACGCACAAAAGCGGAAGTCACCATCGACTTCCGCTTTTTTATATCCTGTTATTCTTCTCGCGCTTTTGCCCGCAGGTATTCGCTCATAGCGTCTGCCACGCGCCGCGCGCTCTTCACGGCCTGCACTACGTTGAACGGGCCGAGGGTCACGTCGCCGCCCGCGAATACGCCCAAGCGCGTCGTCATGCCGTTTTCATCGACCTCCAAAAGCCCCCGCTCGTTGCTGTCGAGGCCGATGGTAGTGCTGGAGAGCTTGTCCTTCGCCCGCTGGCTGACCGCGATGATCGTGCTGTCCGCCGCCGAGATGGCCGGTTCGCTGCGGGAAACGATCTCTCCCGCGTCATTATAGGTACGATGCACGAAAAGCGGCCCCTCGTCGGTGATGGCAAGGGTTTCCACGCCGTAAGCGATTTCCACGCCATCGGCCAGCGT
>JAEERZ010000130.1 GCA_016286075.1 Selenomonadaceae bacterium | reverse complement strand
GTCGGCGGCGTAATGTAGGCGAAGTCATGGGCGGCGACATAGCGCTGCGACTGCTGGGAGTAAGACGCGATACGATGGCGGACGAGCTGATGGGTCAGCGTCCGCGACACGCCCTCGATCCCGAAAGTGAAAGTCACGTGCTCCAGCGTCGAGGCATGCCCCATCTCGACGAGCATCTTGACCATCTTCTCCACGGTCTCCGGCGTCATCTTCTCCGCCAGCTCCGACGCGCCTGACGGCGAATAGCAGAGCCTCGCCGACATCGCGACGACGCGTTCCGGATCCGGCGTGTGCTCCAAAAGTGCGACTCGAATCATGATCCTCTACCCTTTCATCATTTGTTTCGCTATGGCCTGAAACGCCGCCTCCGAAATCTCCCGCAGGCGGTCGTTTTCTTTTTTCAGATACAACATTCCCAGCAGCGCCTCGAAACCCGTGCTGATATGATATTCCCGAACCGTCGATGCACGGGGTGTGCGGCTGTGCGCGTTTCGCGCGCGACGGAAAAGCTCCTTCTCGGATTCCGTCAACATCGGCTCGATTGCCTCGACAGCCTTCGCCTGCCAAATTGCAGACACGATCTGAGCGCCGAACCGGTTCAGGACATCCACCTGCGACTGCGTATAAGACAGGAGACGCGTCCGCACGAAGAGGTGAAAATAAGCGTCGCCGACGTAGGCGAGCACCAACGGATGCAGCGCGTCCGCGTCTACGCCATCGTATTTCTCCTGCAGCCGCCCTTCCTCGTCCGTCTCGAAAACAGCAGCCGCGAGCCGCTGCTTCATCTTGAACTTCATGCGCGTTTCCACCGCGTGCCCGTCGCGGAATCCTCCAATATAATGCCCCGCTCCTTCAAAGAATCGCGGATCTCGTCGGCCCGCGCCCAGTTCTTCGCCTTGCGGGCGGCAAGACGCTCCTCCACCAGCGCGTCGATCTCCGTGTCCTCATCGCTTTTGGCTGCGCCCTTTTCCAGCACGCCGATGATTTCCGCCATATCGCCGAACGCCGCCCGGACGCGGTCGAAATTCGCCGCGTCAAACGATTTGCCGTAATTCGTGACCTCGTTATAATAGACGTTGACGTCCTTTGCCACGGCAAAGAGATGGCTGATCGCCAGCGCCGTATTGAAATCGTCCGCCATCGCGTCGTAAAAGGCGTCCCTCGCTTTCTCCGCGCTTTCCGCCAGCTCCGCCGCCGTATCTGAAGTTCCTTCTTTTTCAGAGAGCGCATCGAGGTTCGCCTTCGCGTTCGCAAGGCGAGAAAGTCCCGCCTGCGCGTCCTTCAGCCGCTCGTCGCTGAAATCCAGCGGACTGCGGTAATGGGTCTGCAGGATGAAGAAGCGAACGACCTCGCCCGGGTACTTTTCGAGGATCTCCGCCACCGTGAAGAAATTGTTTTCCGACTTGCTCATCTTGTCGCCGTGGATCGTGATGAAGCCGTTGTGCACCCAATACCGGGCGAAGCAGTCTGTGCCGCCGCAGTACGCCTGCGACTGCGCGATCTCGTTCTCATGGTGCGGGAAGATCAGGTCGCTGCCGCCGCCGTGAAAGTCGAAGGTCTTTCCCAGATATTTCAGCGACATCGTCGAGCACTCGATATGCCAGCCGGGACGCCCTTTGCCCCAAGGACTTTCCCAGAACGGCTCTCCCGGTTTCGCTGCCTTCCACAGCGCGAAATCCATCGGGTTCTTCTTCCGCACATCAACCTCGACCCGAGCTCCAGCCATCATGTCGTCGAGATTGCGCCCGCTGAGCTTGCCGTAATCCTTGAACGCTTCGACGCTGTAATAGACGTCGCCCTCCAGCTCATAGGCAAATCCTTTGTCGATGAGCCCCTGCACCATCTCAACAATCTCCGGAATCGTTTCGGACACGCGGGGATACACGTCGGCGCGCCGCACGTTCAGCTCGTCCATCACCTGAAAATACGCATCGATATATTTGTCCGCCACGTCCTTCCAAGTCACGCCCTGCTCGTTGGCCGTGCGGATGATCTTGTCGTCCACGTCGGTGAAATTCTGGATATAGCGCACCGCATAGCCGCACTTCGCGAAGAAACGACGAATCACGTCCCATGTCACGAAGGGGCGCGCATTACCGATATGCGGGTCGTTGTACGGCGTGACGCCGCAGACGTAAATGCCCACCTTTCCCGGCTCTAACGGGGAAAAGACCTCCTTACGCCGCGACATCGTATTATAAACCCTGATTTCCCTTGCCATCTTTTCCACTTACACCTCGTTCTTCAAAACGTCCAATATTCCATAACCCAACGCAGGCGTCCCGTCCGGCATCGTCAAATTCGCCAGCTCTTCCAACGTATAGCCGCTCTCCTTGAACACGGCCACAAGATTGTCCCGCGCCGCTTCCGCCGCTTGCTTCGCTTCGCGGTACTTGCGCCCGACGGCTCCCATCAGCCGGATCGAGGACAAATCCGTCTCGGCGATCAAATACGCCGTCCCCGCCTCGTTGATACGATTCAGTCGTTCCATTGAAAATCTCCTTTTTCGAATCTTCCCGAATACTCTCTTATTTTATCAAAAGCAGGCAAAAAAGCAACACGGACGCGAAAATCAAACAAAAAAGGAACGACTAAGCAAAATTCTGCATAGTCGTTCCTCTTCATGTTGCCAATTATTCATATCGCCGGTTTCGGACGCGTAATCATCATTGCGTCTCCAAAGGAAAAAAAGCGATATCTTTCCTTCACGGCTTCTTTGTACGCTTCCAACGTGAACTCCCTTCCAGCGAAAGCGCTAATCAACATTATCAGCGTCGATTTCGGGAGATGAAAATTCGTGATGACGGCGTCGACGATCTTGAATTCATATCCGGGATAGATAAAGATACTCGTCTCTCCCGATTTCCCGTAAATCTCGTTCTTTTCGACTGCCGCCGATTCCAGGGTCCGTATCGACGTCGTGCCGACGGCGACGACGCGTTTTCCCGCCGCCTTCGTCTCTCGAATCAGCTTTGCCGTATCCTCGCTGATGGAATAATATTCGCTGTGCATGACATGATTTTCTATGCGCTCTTCCTTGACCGGGCGAAAAGTGCCGAGACCGACATGCAGCGTCAAAAAACCAAGATTGACGCCGACGTTCTTCAGGTTTTCCATCTGCTCGGGCGTGAAATGAAGTCCCGCCGTAGGCGCGGCCGCCGAACCGGATTCGCGGCTGTAAACGGTCTGGTATCGCTCGCGGTCTTCGAGCTTTTCATGGATATACGGCGGAAGAGGCGTCTCCCCCAAGCGGTCGAGTATTTCCTCGAAAATGCCCTGATAATGGAAGGTCACCAACCGACCGCCGAAATCGGTGTGTCCCGTCACCTCGCAGGAAAGCTCGTCGCTGAAACGGATTGTCGTTCCGCGCAGAGCCTTTTTGCCCGGCTTCACCAAAGTTTCCCAAATATCGCCTTCGATACGGCGAAGCAAAAACACTTCAATACGGGCGCCCGTCGGCTCTTTTTTCCCAATCAGCCGCGCCGGAATAACGCGCGTATCATTGAAAATCAGCGTATCTCCCGGAGTTAGAAACTCCCTTAATTCGAAAAAGCGCCGGTGCTCGATCGATCGCTCTACGGGATCAATCACCATCAGCCGCGAAGCGTCGCGCGGCTCTATCGGCGTCTGCGCGATCAGCTCCTCCGGCAGTTCATAATCAAAATCCGATAAAAGCATCTTGTCAATGCCCCTTATATCCTTGCGTCCAAAAGGCCGTCAAAACAGCCATGAAAACTCCACATCCTTATAGTAATGGTTCAAAATATCCCGATACGTTTTTTTCGCAGCCAACGCTTTGGCGCCCCACTGCGAAAGCCCAATTCCATGCCCTCGGCCGTAACCGTCGAATACGACCTCGGCATTCGACCCAGAAAACTCGATCTTTCCTTTCGTATTCGGAGTCGTCGACTTTCCTGTGCCGCGACGAACGTCAACCAGCGTACTGGGCAAACCGACAATCCAACGCAGCTTCGGCCCCGGCACATCGACTGTCTGTACCGACCCAATGAACCGTACCTGCTTGATCCGACCAGACGGATACCGATCCGAAGCGCCTTTCCCGATGTCCAGCGGCGTCAGCTCCACTGCCTTCAGGTTGCCAATCCGAAATCCTGCGGCAGCCAATTTAGTCGAAAGCTCCCTGGCAGATAAAGACACCTGCCAATTGCGATTCGGCGTTGCAGTATCCTGCGGATCGCGAACCGGCTTTAGATAAGGGAGAGCGTTTCCTCCCGCTTCCTCGCTGCCTGCGGTCATGCCTCCGGAAGAGGAATGGAAGGCTGCATAAATCGGTTTCCCCTGATAAGTCATTATCTCTCCGCGCGTCGCCGAAACCGCGCGAAGCCCCATCGGACTTTCCGATTCAATCCCCCCATAAACTTGGCAATGGGTTGTAGCGCAGACGTCAAAACCTTCCCCGTCATGAATGCCCAACGAATACACGGCAAATGTCCGAGCCGCCACAGCCTGCGCCTTTAATGCCTCCATCGGCCACTCCGGGCTCATTTCCTCCGAGATCACGCCGCCAATATAGTCATCAAGTTTGACCTCATTGATCACGGTAATCGTCTTATCTTCCGCCAGCACTAAGACAATATCTCCCCGATATTGACTGCCTGCAACGGAAAGATACCGAGCCGTCCGAGAATCCGCAATCGAAAACCGAATCTTTTGGGCGGAAATCGCTTTGTTGTTGACGACAAACTTTCGATCCTTGACGGCAACCGTTGTCATCGCCTTGCCCGCAATTTTGTCGAGTCCTTGACCCGTAACCGCATCGCGAATCACATAGGCATCATCCGCCGTGATTACTGCCGACGCCTGCCCTTCGCTGAGGCCTACGCGAATCACAGGTTCTTCCTTCGGCACGCGCCCCCGCGGTTCCGGTTTTTCAACTTTTTCCGTTTTTCCCCGACTTGTCGCCGAAGGTTTGTCCGGAACCATCGTCGGGCGAGTTTCCTTGACCGCGGCAAAACAAACGCCTGAAAACAACAGAACCGAGACAGCCACACAAAAAGTCTTCAACACACAGAAAAAACCATTATTTCGAATCAAAGGAATCCCTCCATTCTATATCTCAAGAAACAGAAGAAAGCGTTTGCCGCTCATTTCTGCGCGCCCGGTTCGCCTTCTTGACCGCTTTCCGCATTGCACGGCTGTTTCTTTCCTCTTCACTGAAGACGCAGCCGCAATATCCCTGACGATACAGCCCCAGCTCCAAACTGATGTCGATTCCCTCTTGCCAACCCTGGCGAAAGTCCTCGTAATAGAATTTCACGCCATAGACTGCTGCGAAACGCTCCGCCAAGCTTTTCATGACGTCATGCTGTTGGTAGATGCTGTAAAACAGCGTTGAAGTATATGCTGTAAAGCCGTTTTCCGCCGCAAACCTTGCCGCCTGCTCCAACCGCCACGCATAACACATTTTGCAGCGTCTGTCTTTTTGCGGCCTATAGGCTTCCAAAAACTCCGACGCCTCTTCCTGTGTCCCCGCCTTCGGCGTCAATATTGGCTCCCCTTCCGCCGCCAAAGCGCGATGCAGAAATTCCCGCAGCCGAAACGTCTCATCCGTCAAAATCTGCATTCCCGTTTTTTCCGCAAACAGCTTCGCCGTCTTCAGACGCATATCCCATTCCTGGTACGGATGAATATTCGGATTGAAAAAATACCCGACGGGCTCGATTCCGTCTGCGCGAAGCTTTTTTAGCGGATAGCAGGAGCACGGCCCGCAGCACATATGCAGCAGCAATTTCACGGCTGCTCCCCTCCATATCATTTCTTGTAATGAATAAAAGTATAGCAGAACTGCCTTCACAGATAAAAATTTAAGGAAAGGAATCGAGCGTCAACTACTTTGTTCGCTTCGAACCATGTCAATCATATCCATGACCTGCTGCGCCGAAATCTGCTTTGAGCATTCATAGGCGCGCTCTGTACCTTTATGATAAGGACAATTTTCATACTCCGGCCACGGAAGACTCGTATCATTGTGACAGCCATGACAAACCAAACGATTATACACACGATAAGCGTCGGGAGACTCAAACCAGGGCGCCGTAATCCCACTGATCATGATGACAGGAATGTCTGCTGCCCATGCAAGCCAAGAAAGACCGCTGGAAAGCCCAATGAAGAAATCGGCATAAGCCAACAGTTCAACACGCTCGTGTAAAGGGTGATTGCCTGTAAAATCCTCCGCCCCTTCAGGCATGCGAACAACATTTCCATGATCTGTTTCTTCTCGATTCTTATCGATACACAAGACACGGTAACCCAATTGTTTCAAATAAAGAACCACTTGCTCCCAACCCTTCGGATTCAGCCAAGCTTTGCATGTGGCAGAGGCTTGAACGGCTATACAAACGTATGGTTCTTGGATTTGTCTGGACTTCATTGGACGATATACAATTTTATCCGCCCTCGTAAGCCCCAGAAGCTCCCTGCCATATTATTCCATAGGCAT
>JAEERZ010000129.1 GCA_016286075.1 Selenomonadaceae bacterium | reverse complement strand
TGCTTCGCTTTGGCCGTATATTCAGCGGACGCAAGGAACGCGGCGGCATAAGCGGCGAAATACGGCACATCGTCCCATTCGTCATAGTCCCGCCCGCGTGTGAGAAATTCCCGATAGTCCGGCTCGGAAACGCCGATTTTCGCAAGATAGCCCTCGAAAATCTCTTGATCTTCCCAATCGGCGAGCGGACGATTTTCCATGATGGCGTCTTTGCTGTCCGTCACGAGGTCGATGCGTTTGGGCGGCTCGTCGAATTTTTGCAGGAATACGATGATGGTGTTCGTCCCCGTCGCGCCGAAGGTCTTGCTGCCGAACTGCGCAATCGCGCGAATATAAAAATTCGTCAGCAGGGATTCGCGGGCGGCGATGAAGCTGCCGTTTTCCTTATTCAAAATACTGCTGGGAAGAATGACCGCCGCGACGCCGTCCGGCTTCACAAGCTGGGCGATACGCTCGACGAAAAGCGTCTCAATCTCGGAGCCGTCGTTGGAGATTTTCGGCAGAATGGCAAAGTCGTTGTCTCTGAGCTTCAAATGCTGCTTGAACGCATAGACGGCATAGGGCGGGTTGGCAACAAGCACGTCAAAGGCGTTGGGCACGACGCCTTTGTCCCTGTAGTTTTCCAATCCGTCGCCGAAAATGATATTGCCGCCGCCCGCGCCGTGCATGAAAAGCGAGATTTTCGACACGCGCGCGAGGCGGTAGTCTTTTTCTATGCCATAAAGTTTTTCCTTTACCCAGTCGCCGCTTTTTTCCGCGCCGGCCCTTTGCATGGCGTCGTTGATTGCCTCGAAGCCCTGCGTCAGGAAGTGGCCCGCGCCGCAGGCGTAGTCCACGAGCTTTGGGGCTTCGACGTCGCCCGTCTTTCGGACGATTTCATCCATCGGCAGGCTGTCCCAGATGAAACGCGTAATCGGCACGGGCGTAAAGAATTGTCCTTCGTTCTGCTTGAAGCCTTTGTTCAAAAGCTGTTCGAACAGATCGCCGAGGGCTTGTAAGTCACTGGCGCCGATGATGCGGTAATTCTCAAAAAGCTGGACGACTTCGACGAGGATTTTGCCGTTTTGATAGAATAGCTCTTCGTTGTGTACGTCCTTGAACGCGAAATCGTTGTTAGTATAAAATTTTAAAATGCGGAGCGTCTGTTTCAGGCTGGCGATCATCTTTTTCCGGTTTTGCCCGGTGTATTGCCTGACAAGTGTGTCGGCGTAATCGTCGGAGATATAGAAGATTTCTTCGCGCATGAATTTTTCCATGCCGTCCCGATGGAGCCGCTGCAAGCGGTCTTGCAAAGATTCGTAAGTATCGGTGCCGACCTTGTATTGAAACTCGACAATATCCTGCTCGCCCTTCTGTATCTCGTCCACTAATTTGCAGATAAAGAGCGCGACGAGGCGGTTGAAGGCGTTTTCCTTGTCCGAGACATTGTTGTGGCGCAGAATTTCCTCAAAGCGGTTCACGATTTTGTCGTTTTCCGCGAAGTCCTTGAGGTCTTTTTTGCGAAGCGGCTTCAGCCCGATTTTGTAAGCGACGGTGTCTTCACGGAGCACCACGTCGCCGCAAAGTCGCTTTTCATACGTTTCGTCCCATACGTCGAAAAGCTCCTGTACCGCATGGGCGTTTTGATAGAGCTTGATGGTGCTGTCTTTTTTCGCGGAGTTTATGATATTTTTGTCGTCGCGGCAATCGACGCTTTCCGTCGTATAGGTGATATTGCCGTTTTCATAGTCCGAAGCGTAAAGAATCAGCCATTCGCAGCTTTTTTCCTGTTGCCAATAGGAGAACAGCTGCCCGCCGTCGCTTTTCGTGTCGTCAAACGCTTTTTTGTATTCTTTTCCGGCGGTCTTGCACTCGATGATGAACAGCATTTTCCCGTCGGCGTTCGTCACGCAAATATCGGCGCGCCCGCTTTTCGCGTCGTGGCCGAGATGCCATTCTTTTTCCAGCTCGATATGTTCGGGCCGGTAGCCCTTTTCAAGCAGCCGATGCACGCACTCGAACACGACGAGATTCTCCTTGTGGGCCTCGTCGTAATAATCGTTGCGCTCGCGTCCCTTTATGGCTTCAGGATAAACGAGCTTTTGCGCTTTGAGGTCGGCTTTCAGGCTGGCGCCGAAGGCGGGAAATTCCTTTTCATACAGATTTCCATTCTTGGTGAAACCCATCACGCGCAGCGCGTCGGCAAAATTTTCCGGGGTAATCATAATTTCCTCCCGTTTTCGTGCAAATATTATTCTGCAAGATATTATAATAATTTTGCCTTAGTTTCGCAATCGTAGCAAGCAGCATACACAAGTCGCCCTCCGTTGTCGGGCGTGGAATAAAAGTTTTGGGAATAAGAAAAAGCACCTTGCGCTTTGCAGGGTGCTTTGGTATTTCTATGGGAGGGGCTGTCCGGGCATCCGCGTCCCTCGTCCGAATACAGGGCTTCGTCACTTTTTATGCCAAGCTCCACCCTTTCGGCATATTTAGTGTACTGCAAAACAATGGAAAAGTCAATTTGTATGTGGCTTTGGGCTTGCTTCCCTTGTCAGGGCTGCGGAGGGAGAGTATAATAAACGCGAATGGTATCATTTTACGGAAAGGAAAATCGCGTATGAAACGTACTTTTTTGAAGTTGATTGCCGTTTTCGCGGCGATGGCGTTTATGGTTTTTGCGGCGGGCTGCGGCGGGAGCAAGAGCGCGTCTTCCGGCGGCTCGGCGCAGACCGCGCAGACGCAGCAGCAAAAGCCGCAAAAACAGGACAAGAAAGACGACGCCAAGAAAGACAAGAACGCCGGCTATACCATGAGCGACGTCAAAAAGCTCAGGAACACCGAGAACTTCTCCCGGAACGGTCTCGAGCATATCTTCGACGGCACCGTCAACAAGAAGGGCAAGGCCACCGGCTACCATTACAGCCGCGTCAGGGACAGCAAAGGGCACATTCTTGACGGCACGCGCGGCAAGAAGGACGAGAACGGCGTATTCACCGCGAAGGTTGAAGTGGACGGCGTGAAGAAGGATGGTTTCAGCTCCTTCTATCCCGAAGACTGGTCGCCGCAGGACGTGGTGGACGCCATCAACACCGCCTACAAGGAAGCGGTAAACGACCCGAAGAACCCGCGCGGCTCGCTCTGGATCGGGCACGCGGGCAAGCTGGAAATCGACATGTATTTGGACGACCACAAGAAAATCTTGACGGCCTATCCAATCCATCGGGGGAAATGAGCCATGCTGAAATATAAGATTGAAATCGAGGGCAAAGAAAATCCGCTTCCCGTCGTGAAATTCGAGGATAAAAAATATGAACTGGCGGCGACCTTCCTGTTGGGGGAGGCGCGGAACTTCGGCGCGGAGATCATCGCCGCGCTGGGCGAAGTGACGGACGGCAAAAAGAAGACCGGCGCCTTCGCCGGAAACGTGTTCAGCCTCGAGATCACGCCGAAGACGACCACGGTCTGCGACGACATCTCGGGCAAGGAATGTGAAATCGGCACCCAGGACTTGAAAAAGATTGTTGAGGAATATTGGGCGGGGTACAAGAAACTCACTAAGAAGTAAGAGAAAACAAAAATCTCCTCACGGTTTTATGCCGAGAGGAGATTTTTGTTGTTAGAGTTACGCCGCGTTTTTTTCGTAATCAATTACCGAAATTTCGTTCAGCGTTTGCTTTGCCTTCGCAATGATTGCGTCCAATTTACGAATAACGTCGCCGGTGTACATGACTTCGTTGCATTCCGTACACTTATAGCAAGGCACGTTCCGAATGATAATCAGGCAGTCGCCTAAATCCGTAACGTCGGTTGTGGTACTTTTTACGGCGTCAGCAGTACATTTTAAGCATTTCATGTTTCCGGCTCCTTTCTTGTAGAAAAATCTTCCGACCATTTTTCCGGGTCGGGATAGTATGCGGTTATGATATATAAAAAGTCGTTGTCGTAGCTTGCAACAACGTGCAATGGTGCATGATTGGCAGCCATTCCCAATATTAGACAACTTGGAAACGGCATGTCATCAGGATATTCCTCGATAATTTTTCCTGACAATATTGCTTGTTCCACATCGTCCAGTGCAATATCCCGCTCTGTAAGACGATACCGTGCGTGACTTGTCATAACGATAGTTTCATCATGGCACAACTTCTTGTAAATATCAATATCCATTTTATTCTCCAATTTGAATCGTTTATCATATTGTATAGGATAAGTTTTTTCAATGCAAGTCGCATTGCAGGAATGATGCATTGTTCTGTTGCGCTGTTATTCGGTTGCATGTTACGGCGCGATAAATTTTTGCGGGGGACAGGAATCCTTGCAATGTTTGTCGAATAATAAATATTCATGGAGGAAAAGGCACGGACTATGAAAGAGACAAACGAAACGGGAAAGGAAGGGATGTGAAGATGAAGGCTGTTTTTGCGTTTGCAAGAAAAATCGTTTTGGCTGCGGCAATTTCAGCCATGCTTCCGACGGGATTCGCCTGCGCTATGCCGAATTCCGTACAGGCTGCGGCGGTCGAAGACAAAGCGTCGGCTTTTACGGCGGACGAATTCGTGGGATTCTGGGAAGAAGAAGCCGAAGGGAACTTCCGATTTACCGTTACCCACGCCGAGCCGGGCTGGTACGGCATAGAGGTCTGCTACAATCGAACCCCGAAACTGGTCGATATATGGACGATGACCGCCAAACCGACAGGCGAGCACGTCATGGAATATAAGGATTGCCGTCATTGCCTTCTGACTTACGGCCCGCAGTATATAGATAAAGAGGACCTCCTGTATGAGAACGGCACGGGGACCGTTCACATGGTCGGTCCAAAGAGAATCGTATGGAAGGATCATCAGGATCACGTGGCTGACAGCGTTTTCTTTATACCGTTGCGGTCGCCGCTGGGCGGGGGACTGTAACTTTTTGAGATTCGTACCCATGCCAAGACTTATTCGTCAGGCAAGGTCATGAATGGACTTATTTAGTGGTTCCTAAAGAAGGAGGAGTTGTTATGAGAAGGACGATCATTTTATTCCTCGCGCTGCTGCTATGCGCGGCGACGGGCTGGCGGGCGGAGGCGGCGGATTACAGCCGACCGGAGAACTGGGCTTACTGCGAGTCGGGCGACAGCTCGAAGCCGGTGGACGTGTTCTTCGTCTGCCCGGCGGTGCTTTTCGGAAATAGTGATAATCACAATATGGATTTCGCCGATATGCAGGCGCGGGCGAATTTCGTCGGGGCGGTGAACATGGAGCGCGGCATTTACGACGGCAACGCGCGCTTTTTCGCGCCGTATTACGGCATGGCGGCGCTTTCGACTTACGAGCTGCCGGCGGCGGAGGGCGAGAAGTATTTGAAGCTCGCTTACAAAGACGTCCGCGCGGCGTTCCTCTATTATCTCATGAAGTATAACGACGGGCGGCCGTTCATCTTGGCGGGCTTTTCCCAGGGCGCCGATCATGTGCTGCGGCTGATGAAGGAGTTTTTCCGCGACGAGGAATTGCAGGACAGGCTTGTGGCCGCGTATCCGATTGGATGGCGCGTGACGGTGGAGGAGCTTCGCGCCGCGCCGTATCTGCATTTTGCCGAGGGCGAGCGGGACACGGGCGTTATCGTCACGTTCAATACCGAGGAGCCGTCGGTGGCGTGGTCGCCGATTATCCCTGAGGGAGTGCGGGCGCTGGCCATCAATCCGCTGAACTGGCGCACCGACTGGAAAGAGGCGGACAAGAGCCTGAACAAAGGCGCGTGCTTCGTCGACGTCAGCGGCAATATTGTCAAGGAGATCCCGCATCTGACGGGCGCGTATATCGACATGAAGCGCGGCGCGCTGAAGGCGCCGGACGTTTCGCCGGAGGCGTATCCGTCGGGGCTTTCGATTTTCCCGCAGGGCGTCTATCACATTTACGATTATCAATTCTTCTATCGGAATTTGCAGGAGAACGTGGCGGCGCGCATCGAGGCGTATTTCTCCGGAGAGAATGAGGAGGACGACGCGGCGTGAGGCTGGGAGGACAGAATGGCTGACGCAGAACAGGCAAGAATCGCACAGGAGCTTTATGAACGGCTCGGGCGCGCGGATAATATCCTGCAGGCGACGAACTGCATGACGCGGCTTCGCGTGCGGCTGGTGAGAAAAGACGCGGCGCTTGTGGCGGCGGTCAAGGGCGTCAAGGGCGTGATCGGCGCCCTTGACGTCGGGGATGAGTTTCAGATCGTGCTGGGGCCGGGCCGCGCGCAGGCGGTGGCGGACGAAGTGAGGAAGCTTTTGGAAGCCGACCGGAAAACAGCGCAAAAAAAACCTGTGTCTGCGACGGTCGGGGATGGGAAGGCCCTGCAAGCGGCGATTCGCGCGAAAAACGCGACGCCGATCAAGCTCTTGTTTCGCCGTATCGCCAGTATTTTTCTGCCGCTGATTTCCGGCTTCATCGCCTGCGGACTCATTACGGGCGTTTTGGGCGTCTGGCTGAAAGTCGCGCCGGATATGGCGAATGCGCCGTTGGTTAAGCTCCTTTCGGTGTTGGGCAACGC
>JAEERZ010000128.1 GCA_016286075.1 Selenomonadaceae bacterium | reverse complement strand
GCACTTTTCGCCACAGTGCTTGCAGATTCTATTATAACACATGGCAAAGGACCATGCAGGGAAATCCCCCGCATGGTCCTTTGCCATGTGTTATCAGTTTTCGAAGCAGTAATCGTTTTTGCAGTCCGGGTAACATCCGCCGCCGGCAACCTTCTGCAGCTCTTCGCTGTCCAGCTCGACGTCGGCCAACTCCGCCATGTACGCATCGGCTTCTTCTTTGGTGAGGTCAAAGCCCGCGGCTTTCGCCAGCGCCATCAGCTCGTCGGCAGTCTTGCACTGCATGGCCTTCGCGACCTGTGCTTTAGTGAGTTCCTTCTTGTTGATCGGCATGATAAACTCCTCCTTTAAATTATGTTCAATAAGGTGATTTATAGTCCGGGCAAAAGTTGGGACATTCGAGATCATTTCCGCAAAAACCGCCCGCAACACGTTTGAGCTCTCCGTCTTTCAGCTCAAACTCCGACAGCTCCGCCAGGTATGCCTCGGCTTCTTCTTTGGTAATAGCAACCTCCTCGGCCTTCGCCAGCGCCATCAGCTCGTCGGCGGTCCTGCACTGCATGGCCTTCATGACCTGCTCTTTTGTGAGTTCGTTCTTGTTGATCGGCATAGTAAAAACCCCCTTTCCTTCCTAAAATATTTTGTGTTTTGTGCCATTCTGTTTATATATACAAAGCAGGCCTCCCAAAATTGACTCTTTTTGAAAATTTTCTATTTATCTTATATATTATATTCGTCTAACCTATTGTCAAGTTTTTTCTAATCGCCAAAAAATCACTGTCTCTCATAAGGGAAGCATATCAGATTCCTTCTTGCGACAGCCCCTTTTATTCACGCAAAACAGGAAGCCAAAAGGGGTAAAATATGATATAGTAAAGGAACAAAAATCAATTTTCACAAACCGATGAAAGGGGAATCGTTTTATGAAAAGAAAACTCTCTGCTCTTCTGCTCGGCTTTTTGCTCATCGTCTTCAGTTTAAGCGTGCAGGCGGCCGCCTCATCTCCTCCGCCCCATTCGAAGCCTGCCGTCGCCATGATGAAATGCCTGGAATCCGATCCGGAGCTGATGGCCCTCATGGAAAAATCCATCGCCAAGGCAAAGGAAATCAATCCTGACCACAACACCAATCCGGTACAGAGCATCCAGGAGCTTTATGCGTTCTTGGACTGGGCTGCCACATGTATGCCGTGGAACGTGCTGAAGAACGCTTCTTATCCCACGCTCTACAATCATATCGACCAGGGCGTGGATTATATCTGGTTCATTTTCGATCAGCCGCTGAAGGAGCTGGAAGGACGGGGGTATTATTATCCGACCCTTCAATACCATGAACCCATAGCCTCATGGTGCCGCGAATATTCCGACGCCTGGGGACAATATCTCTCGACGGAGGAGAGCTGGAACGACAGCTATTATCAGAAGGTAAAGCAGGACCCGACCATGAATATGCAGCACGGCTGGTACGCGGAGGAAAATGTCTGGACAACCTTCAACGACTGGTTTTCCCGTCATCTCATCGATCCCTCCGTTCGCCCGATCGCCGATACGGAGGTCGTCGCTCCTGCGGACTCCAAACCTCAGGGGCTCTGGAAAATCGACGAGACCGGCAACCTGGTACAAAAAGAAGGCGTTGCCATCAAATCGGCAAACTTCACCTCGATCGCGCAGCTGCTGGGCCCGGGCTCTGCATACGCCGACGCCTTCAACGGCGGCGCGCTGACGCATACCTTCCTTGACACGAATGATTATCACCGTTATCACTTTCCGGTCAGCGGCACAATCGTTGAGCTCAGGAAGATTCCCGGCGTCAACGGCGCCGGAGGGATCACCGTATGGGACGCCAAAAACTCCCGTTATGTGCTGGAGGATACCACCCCGGGCTGGCAGATGATCGAGACCCGGGACTGCGTCGTGCTTGATACGGAGGAATACGGTCTCGTGGCGGTGCTCCCCATCGGTATGTCGCAGATCTGCTCCTGCAACTGGGAAGAGGACCTTGCCGTAGGCTCCGTGGTCGAGAAGGGAGACCCCATGGGCTATTTCCTCTTCGGCGGCAGCGACATCGTAATGGTATTCCAGTCCTGCGTGGACGTGTCTCTGGTCTGTCCGCAGGGAGAAACCAGGGACGCCTTCCGGCATGTGCTCATGGGCGAACCCTATGCAAAGCTGGTTCCTAAAAAGTAAATCGGCATGATGAAAACAGGACTTCCGCACATTTTACAGCGCGGAAGTCCTGTTCAATTTATTCGGTTTTCGTTCGCCTGCATGTCCGCAGCGGCGCCGTTGACTATCTCGCCCCGTTTTTCCAATGCACTACGTTCTTTTCGTAGTCAAAGCTCACGTCTTCAATGTCCTTGCTGAGCCAGAGAAGGCAGATGCGGTTCGGGATCGGGCATCATATAAAAGAAAATCCGGTTGCAGCAGTTACCTGCTTCCTGCGCTGTATTCCCTACGAGCGGGATTCCCCCTGCGGTTTCCCCGCAATAAGCGTGCTTGCGATATTGCTCGCCACATTGCCGACTGTGTTGATCATGCTCGCAATCGGATCGATGCACAGAAAAACCGTTACCGCCCCCATTGGGACGCCGACGGCCGCAAAGACCGAGGAAAGGCCGATGAGCGCCGAACCGGGGCAGCCCGGCAGCGTGAAAGAAACAATAAACAATGAGATAAAAAGCGACAGCAATGTTTCCGCATCCAGCGCAATGCCGCAGGTTCGTGCCATCAGTACCGTGACGATGGCGATATAGAATCCCGTGCTGTTCATGTTGAACTGGATGCCTACGGGCAGCGTGAACATGGCGAGCTTCCGATTGACGCCGAACTTACCCTCGCAAAAGTCTATGGTTTGCGGCAGGCAGGCGTTAGAGCTGTTGATAGCAAAGGGAACGGGCGCAAAACCTACGAGTTCCTTAAAAAACGAAACGGGAGACGCCCCGCCGAATGCCGCGGCAAACGCTGCACAGGCGATGAACACAAGCGCCACCCCGACGGCGTCGCCGACCAGGATCATCCCCAACGGGAGCAGCGCGTCCAGTCCGGTGGACAACATCAGATCCGCCATGGACACAAAAACGAGCAGCGGAATGAACTGCACAATGACGCCCATCATGTCCATGCACAGGCGGTTCAAAAACTCGATGGCCTCTTTCGCCATCATGGCCCGGTCGCCCGCCCGGTTGATCATCACGCCGAGAAAGCAGGCCAAAAACAATACCTGGAGAATGCCGCCGTCCACAAAAGGCTTCAATAAGCTGCGGGGAATAATACCGACAAGCATATCCCTAAGAGAAAAATCCGGCGGCGCTCCGCCCTCGGCGATTGCAGAAAGCAGATCGGGCGACGCGTTCGGAAACAAAAGCGCGCCTGCTGAGATACCGATCACGGAAGTAACAAGCAGCTTCAAAAGAGAAACGCCGACGAGCTTTCCGCCGAGCCGCCCCACGTCTGCCGTGTCCGAGATGCCGGTGATGCCGGACAATACCGCAAAGAATACCATCGGCGCCACCATCATCATAAGGGCGCTCATAAACATCTCCTGCGCCGCATGGAAAAACATGTGATCAATCCAGCGGGCCAACGCTTCGTTCAGGCACGTCTTCATCAGGAGCCCGCAAACAATTCCCAGTGCAAGAGCCGCGAAAACCTTTCCCGTCTGCTTCCCTCCGGCCTCGTGAACTTTGACGGAAATAATGTTTTCCCCATTTTCCCTTGCATAGCTGACGTTGTTCTTATGCGAAAGCAGAATGACAAGGCCGAAATCCTCTTCCTCCTCATCTTCCTGCGGTTTCTTCATCGCTTTCAGCGGATTGAAGGCCTCCCCTTTCGCTGAAAGCCGAAAGCTGACGTCGCCCCAACGCCGCCGAACCCGAAGCTCGGCGGAAAAAGTCTCCGCATCGGCGCAGGACTCCTCCATGCGCGTGAAGCATTCCTCAAAGAGAAGCTGCGCCGTAAGCCGTTCCTCCTCTGTCGCCTTCGTCTTTGACAGTTCCCCGTCCAGCCACTCCACGGCTTCGCCGTAATTGATCCCGGAGACCCGGAAGATTTGATTCATTCCTGTATCCTCGTTTCACATATCCTCTTTATCGGCAGGACGACTTCTCCCTCCGATAATCATAAACTCCGGCAACTCTTATCCATGCCGATACGCTACGCCTCTCTCGTTTTGGCTCCCATCCTTTTCAATTCCTTCTTTCTCTCGTACATCATCTGGTCCGCCCGTTCAAAGACGTCGCGCAGCAGCTCATCCTCCGGCTTCAATACGGAATACCCCATCGAGATAACGACGTCGTCCGTCGCAATGTTGCCCTCTATCTGCTGGTTTAAGGAACGAATGGTTTCTTCCCGCGTGTCATAGCCCTTTCCCTGCAGAAGGACGACAAACTCGTCCCCGCCAATCCTGTAAACGGCGCCATGAATGAAAGATTCGCAGAGCAGAGCGCTGGCGTCTTTGATCAGCTTGTCTCCGGCGGCATGCCCTTTCGTATCGTTGACTATCTTGAGCCCGTTGATGTCGCACACCACGACGGCCAGCTTCTCAAGCTCCTTTCCCATAATCTTTCGGTTTAGGGCCGCCTCATCCTCAGAATAGGCATGCTTGTTTCTGACTCCCGTCATGGAATCCGTATTGGCCATAGACTGGAAAGCTCTGCTGTTTTTCATTTCCGCTTCCAGCTTCATTCTGGAAATTTTCCAAAGCCGCCACAGGAGAGCTGCCGCGAACAGCATCATGGATCCCAGTGTAACCACGATTTGGAGATTGCTGATTTCGAGGTGTTTTTCACTGATGCCCCGGATCTGGTCGTTGATGATGCTCTCGCGGATCAGGATGACCATCATCCAGCCGGTATCCGGAATGGGGACATAAAACAGCGTTTCCTCTGCCCCGTTGAAAGCAAATGTCAGGCCGCCGTGCGCCTCGTCGTCAAAATCGCTGCATAATTGTTCCCATTCCGACTTGGACAGAATATCTCTCGTGGCTTCGAGAATATTCTGTCTGGACACGATCGAGCCCAGGTTCGTGTTGGAAAGATTCACGCCGTTCCTGTCATAAAGGCCGAAATAAGTCCTGCCCGGGTCGTCGAACGCCAGCAGGCTGGCTATTTCCTCGATGTCAATCTGGACGAAGCACGCCTTGAACGGCTTTCCAAAAAGGACGAGGCCATCCGTGGGGATAGCCAGGCAAAGCTGTTTGGCGGAACCATAAAGGTATACCGTACTGATATCCCGTTTGTTCAATTTGTCCGCAGTCAGAAACGCGTGCCGGCTGCCGCCGGTATATGTAGTATATTGGGTATAGACGACGTTGTCCTCGTCTACAAGCGCGAACCGCTTGAGGGAGAGCAGCGTCTTGATCTGTCCGATCGCAGCCCGAAGCGTCTCCTGTGAATCAATCCTTTCCCCGGCAATAAAAGGCAACAACTTTTCCATATGCTCGAAATTGTTATTGATGAGGTTCGTGATGATCCTCGCGCGGCGATCGGCCATCGCTTCGAGGTAAAAATGGCTCACCGCGGCCACGGCTTCATCCGTTTCCGCAGCCGTCTCTTTCGACGCCCACAGCGTAGTGCCGATTACGACAGCCATGACAAGCAGGCTTCCTATGACCGCCGTCAGGACAAAAGATTTGTCCGAGAATGAAATATGCTTATCCTTCATCATGATGCGTCACCATAGAGAAACGCGAGCATAAAAGCGGCGTCCTTTTGATGGATAATGGTGGTCGGCTCATCCCTTTTCTCCGGAAACAATTCGCCGGGCAAATTGCCGTCGGCGATTTTGACCGCAGTCTGCAGGGTTTCAAACCCGATGGAATAGCAATCCTGCACGCCGAGGCAATAAATCACGCCGTCGTCCAGATAGTGCAGCGCTTCCTGATCGTGATCCATGCCTACGATGACGGCGCTGCTCCCTGTTTCAACGACGGCCCTGGCCGCGCCGACGGGATTGCTCATATTGCAGCAGACGATACCGGCAAGGCTCGGATGCTCCCGCAAAATCTTCAACGCAAGCTCGTGGGCCAAGTCAACGGAGTCCATATCGTACTCAATCGCCGCGATTTTCATCTTGCCATACTTGGCAATCGTATCCCCCGCTCCTTTCGCCCGATCCTCGTGGCAGGGAGCACCCTTGCTTCCCACAAGGATAGCCACCTCTCCCTCGTAATCCAGCTTTTCGCAAAGCGCCTCCGCAAGATTCGCGCCGTCCTGATAATTATGTGTATTCCCGACATAGGCGATCCGTTTGCATCCCTCTGCGGCGTCCGAGCTTGAAAAGGTCATCACTTTGTATCCGGTATCTACCATCTCGTCAATGACGGGAGAGATAATTGCTTCATCTGCGACATCCACGCCGATGACATCGTAACCGCCTTGTTTCGCCGAAAGCAGCCTTTCCGTCTGATCTGCGGCAGAAGCCGCATTCGGCGCCATGTACTCGTAAGTAATCGTTATGCCCTTGGCAAGAAATTGCCGCTGGGCTTCTTCCATTCCCAAGGCCACCGCATCCCACCATGGATGAACAATCTTATA
>JAEERZ010000127.1 GCA_016286075.1 Selenomonadaceae bacterium | reverse complement strand
TGAAGATTTCTTTTGCGGAGACCTTGGGCGGGCGTCTTCCGGCTGTCGCCACGGCGAGTCACAAAGATTTTCGGCAGATGGAAGCGCTGCTCAATGCAAGGACGGAGGCGCTGGAGCTGCCGCCGACGGTGAATGCGTTTACGCTCGAGGCGCGAGCGAAGGCTATTTTTCGTCACCGCGTGTTGTTGCTGAACAGCGCGCCTTACAGCAATATTCCCGCTGAGAAACTGGGACTTCCCAATCAGGAATGGTTGGAACGGTCCCATCGGCTGCGTCTGCGTCATGAGTGCGTTCATTATGAAACGCTGCGGCTTTTTTGGGGGATGAAAAACCACGCGTTCGATGAAATCCTTGCCGACGGCATGGGGCAGATAGCCGCATTCGGTTCTTTTGACGCGGACCGGCAGCGGATCTTTTTCGGCCTGAAACGCGGCGGTGACGCCTGCACGGGGAGGCTCTCCTTTTATTGTCAAAACGTGCGGCCGGAAGAACGCGCCGCAATATACCGGGCCGTGGACACGGTGCTGGACGACGTAGCCGACGAGATGAACGGGCGGCTGGCAAGAAAGGAGAGCGACGCAAAGCTGCTTTTCGCCTTGGCGGGGACGAGCCTTGCGGAGCGTTTGAAAGCAAAAGGATGAAACAGGGTGGTCGAATATTCTTGGATTTCGCATGCGGCAGATTGTCGAGTGTAGATACTTTTCTCGCCGCAGCGGAGGGGAAAGTATGACGGATGCGTGCCGAGGCGAAATTTTTCTGCAGATAAGGCTTGCCAAACGAAAATGTTTCGAGTATAATAGCGGAGTACGTTGAACGGGGGCGTAGCTCAGCTGGGAGAGCGCCTGCATGGCATGCAGGAGGTCAGGGGTTCGATCCCCCTCGTCTCCACCATCGAAAATTTGCGGAAGCTGACGGGAATCCCGTTGGCTTCCGTTTTGTTTTTTGGGAGGTTTCATTTTGCGCTGGCGGGGAAACGCATGCCTTTTGGCGGCGGCGTTTATTTGGGGGACGACGTTTGTAGCCCAGTCCGTGGGCATGGAAAAGATCGGGCCTTTCACTTACGGCGCGGCGCGGTTCTTCTTGGGAGTGTTGGCGCTCTTCGCGCTTTGGCTGATTGTGGGCGGTCATAAGCGCAGAGAAGAGGCGGTTCGGAGTTTCCGCGTGGGCGCGGGAGCGGGCTGCGTGATGTTCGTCGCGTCTGCACTCCAGCAGTATGGCATGTTGTACACGACGGTGGGAAAGGCATCGTTTTTGACCTGTCTGTATCTGATTTTTGTTCCGCTTGCGGGTGTATTTCTGCGACAGAGGATTCGCGCCGAGCATTGGGCGGGAGCGATTCTCGCAGTGACGGGGCTGTATTTTCTCTGCGTGACAGACGGGTTTTCCATGGGCCGGGGCGATATCATGGAATTTTGCTGCGCGTTATTTTGGACTGCCCATATTCTTTTTATCGACCGGGTTGCGGCGAAGGCCGAAGCGATTGCCATGTCGCTGGCGCAGGTTGCTGTGGTGTTTTTGCTGAATGCGGCGACGGCGGCGATTTTTGAGACGGCGCAGGCGTCGGACGTGGCGGCGGCTTGGTTTTCGCTTTTTTACGCCGGTGTGCTCTCAACGGGTGTGGCGTTTACGCTTCAGATTGTCGGACAGCGGACGGCGGATCCGGCTCCTGCGGCTGTGATTATGAGCCTTGAGTCGGTGTTCGGTGCGCTGGCTGGTTGGTTCGTGCTTGGCGAGGCGCTCTCGCTGCGCGAGTTGGCGGGTTGTACGCTGATGGGCGCGGGAATGCTTGTGTCGCAGGCTGGCGGATTCGCCCTTGATTCCTTGAAAAAAAGACGGTGACGCTTTGCAGGAAATCGAAGATGAACGGCGAATAATATAATTTTAGGATATAGTAGAGTTCCGTGAGGGAGGCGTTTTTACCCTATGGAGACTTTGTCGGCGGGTATTACAAAAGCTGTCATACGGATTAAAGTGGTCGGCGTGGGCGGCGGCGGAAACAGCGTACTGCTCAGGTTGGCGGAAGATCGGATTCCCGGCATCGAACTGTTAGGGGTGAATACGGAAGCCAAGCAGCTTTCTTTATTGAAAGACGCCGGGATTGAGGTTTTGCAGATCGGCGAGCGCCTGACGAAAGGGCGCGGTACCGGCGGCGTGGCGGAAATCGGCGCGAAAGCGGCGGAGACCGATATGGCGCGGTTGGAGCAAGCGTTGAAAGACGTGGACCTTGTGTTCGTTACCGCCGGTATGGGCGGCGGCGTCGGTACGGGCGCGGCTCCGGTCATCGCTCAGATAGTGAAAAAATTAGGCATGCTTTCCATCGGCGTTGTGACGGTGCCGTTTTCCTTCGAGGGAAAACGCAAGCTGCGGGTCGCCGAGGAGGGCATCGAAGCGATGCGGGGGCAGATGGACGCGCTCTTGGTCGTGCATAACGACAATCTGATGAATCTGCCGGGAAATAAGCGCATGACGCTGATGCAGTCCTTCAAAGAGGCGGACAGCATTTTGCGGCAGGCGATTCTTTGCATTTCGGAGGTCATTCTTGTCACTGGCGTTGTGAACGTGGATTTTGCGGACGTGGTTTCGATTTTCCGTCAGAGCGGCTCCAGCGACGCTTTATTGGGGATTGGCGAGAGCCGGAACGGAAGCGTGATCGAGGCGGTTCAGCACGCAATCGAGAGTCCGCTGGTGGAGCGGGCGTTGGACGGCGCTCGGGGATTGATCTTGAATATCAGCGGCGACGAGACGCTGCCGTTGTTCGAGGTCAACGAGGCCATGGAGTACGTGACGGCGCATACGCATCCCGACCTTAACGTAGTGTTCGGAACCATCGTGGATCCGACGCTCAGCGGAGCGGTCCGGGCGACGTTGGTTGCCACGGATTTTGTGGACAGTGCCGATGCCTATCGGACGCCGAAAGTGAGAACGGGGCAGCTGGGAAATTCTCGCCGTCCGCAGTCGATGGTGAAATCGTCAATCGCCCAACAGCGGAATCGGAAATCGGCGCAGGAAGCGCCGAAACGTTCAGAAGCGCAGCCGCAGGTTAAGAAGCCGGAACTTACGTTGCCGGACTTTATTCAAAACCGGCGTACCGAGATTCCGCCTTTGACGATGCACATGGACGACGGTACAACGATTCCGCCGTTCAAGCCGAAGGGGTAGGAGGAAGAACAGAAGACGCCGCTGCATGAAGCGTTACGCAAGACATAACGGACTTCGTGCGGCGGTTTTTGCATAAATGCGATGGGGAAGGAGGGGAAGCCGAATGGAATATGTGGCGCTTTATCGAAAATGGCGGCCTAAAGGCTTTTCCGAGCTGGTGGGACAAGAGCATGTGAGCCGGACGCTTTCGCAGGCTGTCGTCGGCGGGCGCGTCGGTCATGCTTATCTATTTTCGGGTCCCCGGGGCACGGGAAAGACCAGCACGGCGAAAATACTGGCAAAAGCTCTGAACTGTGAAAAGGGTCCGACAACGGAGCCTTGCAACGAATGTGAAAGCTGCCGCCGCATCAGCGATGGAACCTCTATGGACGTGATGGAAATCGACGCGGCTTCCAACCGCGGCATTGATGAAATCCGTGAGCTTCGGGAAACAGTAAAGTTTGCGCCCACGACGGGACGATATAGAGTATATATCATCGACGAGGTGCACATGCTGACCAGCGAAGCCTTCAATGCGCTCTTGAAGACGTTGGAGGAACCTCCGCCGCAGGTGGTTTTCATTTTGGCGACGACGGAGCTGCAAAAAGTTCCCCCCACGATCCAATCTCGCTGCCAACGCTACGATTTTAAAAGGATTGCGGCGAAGGACATCGAGGCGCGGCTGCGGGAGGTGGCGGAAGCCTCCGGCGTTGCGGCGGATGGTGCGGCTCTTTCTCTTGTGGCGAGGGAAGCTGACGGAGGGCTCCGGGACGCGCTTTCGACTCTCGACCAGTGCATTTCACTGGCGGGAGATCGGGTGACGGAGCCTTTGGTGCGGGAAATATTGGGACTGGTGGGGCGAGAGAGCATCCTCAGGATATTGCGTGCCCTCGCCGCGAAAGATGCGAAGGACGCCCTCGAGGCGGCAGGGGAGGTGCTGGCTGAGGGGAAGGACGCTAAACAGTTGGTAACGGAACTGATAGCGGAGCTCAGGGCCGTTATGGTATATCAGGCGGCGGGCGTGCCGGAGGGGACGGAGCTTTATGAGACCGACGAAGCCGCGCTGAAAAAGACGTCGGCGCTTTTTTCTTCGGATTCCTTTTTGCCGATGTTCCGCGCCCTGCATGAGGCGCTGGTGGAACTTCGCTGGACGACGGAGCCGCGTATTGCCGTGGAAACGGCGCTGCTTTCCATTTGCCGTTCCAGCGGCGGAATGGCGGCAATGGCGGAGCCTGCGGCGACGGCCGCAACACAGGATTCTGAAGCTAAGATTCGAATGCTCGCTGCGCGGATAGAGGCGCTGGAAAAGAAGGTCGTCTCCGGCGCAGCGGTTCTACCGAGGGCGGGTGCATCGCTGCGTTCTGATGGTTCGCACGTCAAAAAAACTCCCGCAGCGGCAACTTCGCAAAAGGGAAGTTCGACCGGAACCGCGGGGGCAGCGTCGGAAACGGCTTTCGTTAAAACGGAAGCGGGAGAGGCGCTATGGAAACAGTTGTTGGCTGCGTTGGAGAAAGACGGGGAAAAAGTCGTCCGCGCCTGCGTTGTCAACGGCATGTTCGGAGGCATGACGAATCAAAGTTTCTGCGTGCGGTTTACCAGCGCGTTCCTTGCAAACCGACTGAAGAAGGACGATTTCCGGAATGTGTTGGAAGCGTATCTTGAAAGACTTTCGGGAAATCCGTTGCGGCTGACCGTCGAGGTGGAGGCGCTTTCTGAAGCTCCTAAAAACAAGAAGGAAAAGGCAGAAAAGCCGCTGCGGGAAAAAACGGCAAAAGAAGTGGTGGAGGCTATGCCGCCGGAAGAACGGGCCGCAGTGGAACCCTTGGTCGAGATATTCGGCGACGATATGAAGATTATACCGTCGGATGAGATGAACGACGGTATAGGCGGCCAAGAACCGCCGCCTGCGAAAAAGTAATATGGTTTGCGTCGAAAGCTCGGCGTATATTGACGTATGAAGTTGTCTTTGCTATTCTTATAGATAGTTTTGGACGCGCAATGGCGCGTCGGAGGGAGGACATTTGATGTTTGGCGGAATGGGCGGCAATATGGCCGGCATGATGAAGAAAGTGCAAAAAGTTCAGGCGCAGATGCAGAAAATGCAGGAAGAACTGAAAAAACGCACCGTGGAGGTCTCGGTGGGCGGCGGCGTCGTCAAAGTTACGATGAACGGCGAAAAGCAGGTGGAGGCTCTTTCCATCGACAAAGCGGCGGTAGACCCCGAGGATGTGGAAATGCTTCAGGATTTGATTGTTTCGGCGGTCAACGAATGCGGCAAGAAAGTAGACGACATGATGCAGAGCGAGATGGCGAAACTGACCAGCGGCCTCGGTCTGCCGCCGGGGATGATTTAAGTGCAATACATCGAACCTTTGGCGAAACTGATCGAGCATTTTCGCGCGCTGCCGGGCGTCGGGGCGAAGACTGCGGTACGGCTCGCCTACCATATTATAGATATGGATCCGGCGAAGGCGCGGGCGTTGGCCGGTGCCATTATCGAGGCGAAGGAAAAGATTGGTTTTTGCAGCGTATGCTGCAATCTGAGCGATAAGGATCCCTGCGCAATCTGCAGCTCTGTAAAGCGGGATCATGAAACGGTTTGCGTCGTTGAACAGCCGCAGGACGTAGCCGCGGTGGAGCGGATGCATGATTATCATGGCGTATACCATGTCCTGCATGGCGCGCTGTCGCCGCTGGAGGGGGTAGGGCCGGAAAATCTCCGCGTCAAAGAATTATTGGCTCGTCTTTCGGACGGAACCGTGCGGGAAGTCATCATGGCCACGAACCCGAATGTGGAAGGCGAAGCGACGGCCATGTATATTGCGCGGCTGCTGAAGCCTATGGGGCTCAAAGTCACCCGAATCGCGCACGGGCTGCCCGTGGGCGGCGACCTTGAATACGCGGACGAAGTGACATTGGCCAAGGCTATGGAAAACCGGGTGGAATTGTAAGGAGGAGATTGCGTGGCGGAATCAAGCATCGTCGTTTCGTTTGCCGTCGGTCTTTTGGCTATATGCCTTTTGTTCAAGCTTTTGAAATGGCCGGTGGAGCTTTTGCTGAAATTTGTCTCGAACAGCGTTTGCGGAGCGATTTTGTTGTTCATTGTCGATTTGTTCGGCGCGGGCATCAAGATCACCGTCATAAACGCGCTGATTGCAGGCGTATTCGGAATACCGGGCGTTATCGGCATTTTTATTTGGTATAAATTTATCGTTGGATAAAGTATTGTGAAAAAAAGCACAATCCCTTCGCGGCTGAAGAAACGCAGCGGCGAAGGGATTTTTACGTTTTCTCCAAAATCTGAAAAATTGTTTCACGTGAAACAATCGAACATAACCTGAAAATTTAATGAAATTCATAGGGGGTTTGTCGACTTTTGGGTCTGCGCAAATTATTCGATGGAATTTTTCG
>JAEERZ010000126.1 GCA_016286075.1 Selenomonadaceae bacterium | reverse complement strand
CGTGCTCTCGCTGGTCACGGCGGATATCGTCTATCAGATGCGGGACGAGTTCCGGCCGAGGATTTATATGCTGCGCGACGAGTGCCGGCGCGTGGCGGAGGAACTGAAAAAGATCAAGGGCCTGACCGTGTACCCGTCCCATACGAATTTCCTGCTGCTGAAATCCGCGAAGGCGGAGAAGTTGAACGAATACCTCGCGGAGCAGGGCATCGGCGTCCGAAGCTTCGGCAGTGCGCCGAGACTGGAAAACTGCCTGCGCATTTCGATGGGAACGCGGGAAGAAAACGATCTGTGGCTTGGAGAGGTTAAGCGGTTCATGGGAGGGAAGAAGTAAGATGCGAAAGGCGGAGAAAAAGCGGAAAACGGCGGAAACTTCCGTTCGTGTTTCCGTGAATCTGGACGGCAAAGGCGAAAGCAAGATCGATACGGGCGTCGGATTTTTCGACCACATGCTGACGCTGTTCGCGAAGCACGGCGCTTTCGACCTGACCGTGAAATGCGACGGCGACCTTGCGGTGGACGGTCACCACTCGATCGAGGATATCGGCATCGTGCTTGGCGAGGCGTTCAAGGAAGCGCTGGGCGACAAAGCGGGCATCGCAAGATACGGCTCGTTCTATGTGCCGATGGACGAGGCGCTGGCATTCGTAGCTCTCGACATCAGCGGGCGTCCGTATCTCGTCTACGACGGCGGGGAAATGGCGCCGGTCGTCGGCGGCTACGACACGGAGCTGACCGAGGAATTCCTGCGGGCGTTCGCGTTCAACGCGGGCATTACGCTCCACGCGAAAATCCTTTACGGAAACAATACGCACCACAAGATCGAGGCGCTTTTCAAGGCCCTCGGACACGCGCTGGCCGCCGCCGTCCGAAAAGACGGCAGCAAGGGCGTGCTTTCGACGAAGGGCGTGCTGTAATGATTGCGATCATGGATTACGGCGTCGGGAATCTGTTCAGCGTCGAGAAAGCGTTTCTTTATCTCGGCGCGGATGCGATGATCACGAACGACGCCGAGGTGCTCCGGCGGGCGGACAAGATCGTGCTGCCGGGGGTCGGGGCTTTCGGCGACTGCATGAAAAACCTTCAGGCCAGCGGCATGATTCCCGTATTGAAAGAGCGAGTGCATGCGGGCGTTCCGCTTCTCGGCATCTGCGTCGGGCTGCAGATCCTCTTTGAAGGCAGCGACGAGTCGCCGGAGGCGGAGGGCTTGGGGTTCTTTCGCGGGCGCGTCCGTAAGATTCAGGCGGACGGGTTGAAAATCCCTCACATGGGCTGGAACTCCCTCGAGATTCGGCGACGGGAAATTCCTGATTTGTTCGCGGGGCTTCCGGAAAATCCCTTTGTCTATTTCGTCCACAGCTATCATGCCGTGCCGGAGGACGGAGAAATCGTGACGGCGACGGCGGACTACGGCGAGCGATTGACGGCGGCGGTGGCAAAGGGGAATATCTGCGCTACCCAGTTCCATCCCGAGAAATCCGGGGACGTCGGGCTCGACATACTGAAGAATTTTATCGACGGAGGCGACGCAGCATGATGATTTTTCCCGCGATCGACCTGCGGGGCGGACATTGCGTTCGTCTCTACAAAGGCGATTTTTCAAAGGAAGAGATATTTTCCGACCATCCCGGAGAAATGGCAAAGAAATGGGAGGGCATGGGCGCGAAATATCTGCACGTCGTCGATCTCGACGGCGCGCGCGGCGGACAATCGGAAAATCTGCCTGCAATCCGCGAGATTCTGTCTTCTGTGCAGATTCCTATCGAATTGGGCGGCGGAATCCGTACGATGGATCAGATCGAGTCGATCTTGGCCCTCGGCGTCCGCCGCGTGATTCTTGGCTCGGCGGCGGTGGAGTCGCCAGAGCTCGTGCGCGAAGCAGTGGAGAAATACGGGGAACGCGTCGTGATTGGCATCGATGCACGGGACGGTGTCGTGGCAGTCAAGGGCTGGGAAGAGTCCGGCGGCGTTGACGCATTGGAATTCGCGAAGAAGATGGCGGCCTTCGGCGTCCGCACGGTAATCCATACGGACATTTCCCGGGACGGGACCCTTTCGGGCGTCAACGCGGATGCGTCCGTCGCCCTCGCGAAGGCCAGCGGGCTTTCGGTCGTCGTATCCGGCGGCGTAAGCTCGATGGAGGACATTAAAACGGTCAAAATGCATGAAAAGGACGGACTTGTCGGCGTTATCGCGGGCAAGGCGATCTATACGGGCGCGCTCGACCTGAAAGCGGCGATTGCGTTTGCTGAGACGGGGGACTAAAATGTACACGAAACGAATCATTCCGTGTCTTGACGTCAAGGATGGACGTGTCGTCAAGGGGACGAATTTCGTCGGACTGCGCGACGCGGGCGACCCGGTGGAGCTTGCCGCACGCTATGATCAGGAGCGGGCGGACGAGCTTGTTTTTTTGGACATCACCGCGTCCAGCGACAAGCGCAATACGATGGTGGACGTGGCCTCGGCCTGCGCGTCGCAGGTGTTTATCCCGTTCACCGTCGGCGGCGGCATTCGCTCGGCGGAGGATATGCGGGCGCTGCTTGCGGCGGGGGCGGACAAGACGTCGCTGAATACGGCGGCAGTCAAGAATCCCACGCTGCTCTCCGAAGGCGCTGAGCGCTTCGGCCGTCAGTGCGTGGTGCTGGCGGTGGACGCGAAAAAATGCGGTGAGGACCGTTGGGAGGTCTATGTGAACGGCGGCCGCACGCCGACGGGGATCGACTGCGAGGAATGGGTGAAGCGCGGCGTTTCCCTCGGCGCGGGCGAGATCCTTTTGACGAGCATGGACGCCGACGGCACGAAGGACGGTTACGACATCCCGCTGACGCGCATGGTGTCCGAGGCCGTGAACGTGCCGGTCATCGCGTCGGGGGGCGCGGGAACGCTGGAGCATTTTTACGACGTCCTGACCTTGGGCAAGGCGGACGCGGTGCTTGCCGCGTCGGTGTTCCATTACGGGCAGTTCACTGTCCGGGAAGTCAAGACATATCTGAAATCACGAGGAGTGGAGGTAAGGCTTTGATGGACATCTCAATGGTGAAATTCGACGAGAAAGGCTTGGTGCCCGCCATCGTGCAGGAAGAAAACGGGCAGGTACTGATGCTCGCCTATATGAACGAAGAATCGCTGAAGAAGACGCTGGAAACGGGCTACACATGGTTTTACAGTCGCAGCCGGGAAAAGCTCTGGAACAAGGGCGAGACCTCGGGCAACGTGCAGAAGGTCAAGGAGATTTCCTACGACTGCGACGGCGACACGCTCCTGGTGCGCGTACACCAGACGGGCGTCGCCTGCCATACGGGCACGTATTCCTGTTTCAGCGGGCGCAGGCTCGGCGAAAACGAAAAGAGCGTCGCCGTCGTGCCGGAGGAGCCGCAGGCTTCTCTCGCTAACGTGCTGAACGACCTTTACGAGGTCATCCGCGACCGTCAGCTCAATCCGGTGGAGGGTTCCTATACGAATTATCTGTTCCAGCACGGGCAGGACAAGATCCTGAAGAAGGTCGGCGAGGAAGCTGCGGAGACGATCATCGCGTCGAAGAACATGGACCGGCAGGAGATTGCCTACGAGATGGGCGACCTCTGGTATCATTGTCTCGTGCTGCTCGCGTTCCACAACCTCTCGCCGGAGATCGTGTTCCGCGAGCTGAGGAATCGGCGCAACGGCGGCAATTATCATAAGTTTGAAGGAAAGACGGGCAACCGTCCGGAGATGTGAGGATATGGAAGAAGAAATCAAACGGTTTTTGAAAGTGACGGATTTAAAAGAAGGTCACCCGACGGAAGCGGAGCGGCAAATCCCTCCTCCTCCTCCCGAGTCCCCAGTTCCGCAGGATGCCCGTGTTTTGCGGCTTCCTGAGCCGGGGCTTTTGCCGGATAAAGAGGTCAATTTCCTCGAAATGATTGAGATGCGTGCTTCTGTGCGCGAATATAGCGATAAAGAGTTGACTTTGCAGGAGCTTTCATTTTTGCTGTGGTGTACGCAGGGTGTGAAAATGGCGTTGGAAAACGGCGGCACGATGCGGACGGTGCCTTCGGCGGGCGCACGGCATGCCTTTGAAACGTATTTACTCGTGCATCGCGTGGAAGGAATTCCGGCGGGTTTGTATCGTTTCCTTGCGCTTGGGCATGCGCTTTTGCCTATCGCGAATGGGGAAGAGGCTGACGAAGCGCTTCTCCCATGCTTTAAGGCGCAAAATATGGTGAAGAACAGCGCGGTTACGTTTTTGTGGTGCGCCGATTATCGACGCATGAACCACAGATTTGGTCCGCGTTCCGCACGGTACATTTACCTTGACGCGGGGCACGTTTGCCAGAATCTCTACTTGGCGGCGTATACACATCGGATTGGTGTTTGCGCGGTGGGCGCCTTCGATGACGGACCTCTGAACGCGGCGCTCGGCCTCGACGGGGAAAATGATTTCGCGGTCTATGGCGCGACGGTCGGAAAGTATCTCCAATAGAGTTTTGCTGAAAAAATGCTTGCCAATGCGAGCTTTTTATGATAGGCTACATTGCATACGGAATAAATGCGCAGAAGAGGAGCAGTAACGTTCGCGAATCGTACAGAGAGCCGCCGGTTGGTGTGAGGCGGACGGGGAACGAATGTGAACTCGCCTCGGAGCAGCTTCGCCGAATATGCGGAAAGCGTCGTAGGCGGAGACGGAAGCCCACCGTTAGAGAGGGTATAACGAGTGCGCGTCTCTGGGCGCGAACGAGAGTGGTAACACGCAGGCAGAGCCTTCGTCTCTTGATGGGACGAAGGCTTATTTTTTGAGGAGGAGAGGCAATGCAAAACTACACTAAGTACAAAAAAGGATATTATCTTCCGCCGGTCCTCGACCTTTCGTGGGCGAAAAAGGAATACCCGGAGCACGCGCCGGTCTGGTGCAGCGTCGACCTTCGCGACGGCAACCAGTCTCTGATCATCCCGATGAGTCTTGACGAGAAGATCGAGTTTTACAAAATGCTCGTCAAGATCGGCTTCAAGGAAATCGAGGTCGGTTTCCCTGCGGCTTCCGATACCGAGTACGAATTTTTGCGCCGCCTCGTGGATGACAACCTGATTCCCGACGACGTGACGGTGCAGGTGCTGACGCAGGCGCGTCCGCATATTATCCGAAAGACCTTCGAGGCGCTTCGCGGCGTCAAGAACGCCATCGTCCACGTTTACAACTCCACCTCCGTCGCCCAGCGTGAGCAGGTGTTCCGCATGACGAAAGAGGAAATCAAGGAAATCGCCGTCGAAGGCGCGAAACTGTTGAAAGAATTGACAGAAGAAGCGGGGGAGAACTACCGATTCGAGTATTCGCCGGAGAGCTTCACGGGCACGGAGCCGGAGTACGCGCTGGAGGTCTGCAACGCGGTGCTCGACGTCTGGCAGCCGAAGGCGGACAGGAAGCCGATCATCAATATCCCGGTGACGGTGGAAATGTCGATGCCGCACATTTACGCGATGCAGGTCGCCTATATCTCGCAGAACCTCAAATATCGCGAGAACGTCGTGCTGTCGCTCCACCCGCACAACGACCGCGGCTGCGGCGTGGCGGATTCGGAAATGGGCCTTCTCGCGGGCGCTGACCGTATCGAGGGAACGCTGTTCGGCAACGGCGAGCGCACAGGCAACGCCGACATCGTGACCATCGCCATGAATATGTTCGCTTTGGGTGTCGACCCGAATCTTGATTTATCGAACATGCCGGAGCTCACGGAGATGTATGAGCGCGTGACGCGGATGCAGGTCCACGCCCGTCAGCCGTATGCGGGCGCGCTGGTCTTCGCCGCCTTCTCCGGCTCGCATCAGGACGCCATCGCAAAGGGCATGAAGTGGCGCGAGGAAAAGAACATAGAGACGTGGACGGTTCCGTATCTGCCTCTCGACCCGAACGACGTGGGCAGAGAGTACGAAACGGACGTTATCCGCATAAACTCCCAGTCGGGCAAGGGCGGCATAGGATACCTTTTGGAGAACAACTTCGGCTATATCCTTCCCGCGGCGATGCGCGAGGAAGTGGGCTACACCGTAAAGCGCGCCTCCGACCGCGCCCACGCGGAGCTTTCGCCGAAGGAAGTGCTCGACGTGTTTACAAAGGAGTATGTAAACGTAAACGCGCTGCTTAAGCTTATAGACTATCACTTTACGCGCACCCCCGATATTAACGTAGTAGTAACGGTTGAAGTGAACGGAGAAGTAAAGGACATAAAGGCAAAGGGCAACGGCCGTCTCGACGCCGTAAGCAACGCCATAAAGCAGGAGCTTGGCATAAAGTACTCCCAGATGACATACGAGGAGCACGCGCTCTCCAAGGGCTCCTTCTCCCAGGCCATAACTTACCTTAGCATCACGCTCCCCGACGGCAAAAAGGTATGGGGCGCGGGCATAAACGACGATATCATAGCATCGTCGATAAACGCGCTGTTCTCGGCACTTAACCGCAGAGATAAATAAGGAGGAAAAAAACATATGGGAATGACCATGACTCAGAAGATCCTGGCCGCGCACGCGGGGCTTTCGAGCGTTGTCGCAGGACAGCTCATTAACGCGAAGCTC
>JAEERZ010000125.1 GCA_016286075.1 Selenomonadaceae bacterium | reverse complement strand
CGCATGGAGTTAATTATATGTGACTACTTTTCAATAGTCAATAGTACGCGGGAGAAAAACGAAATGTATACTTTCGGTGCTCACGCCTCGAAGAATTCTTTCTCCGCCGCGATGCATAGGGCGTGATAAACGGGGAGGTGGAGTTCCTGGATGCGGTAGGTTTCGTCGTCGGGAACGGCGATCGTGATATCCGCGAGCCCTTTCAGCTTGCCGCCGGAGCGCCCGGTCAGCGCAATGGTGCGGAGGCCGAGGACGCGGGCCGTTTCCACCGCGTAAACGACGTTCTTCGAGTTGCCCGAGGTGCTGATGGCCAGCAGCACGTCCTTTTCACGTCCGGCGCCGAGCACCTGCTGGGCGAAGACGAGGTCGGCGGCCTGATCGTTGGCGAAGGCCGTGCCGAGAGCGACAGCGTTGACGAGGGAAAGGGCGGGCAGAGCGCCCTGCAGATTCTTACAGAGATAATCGGCGTCGTCGGGGAAAGCGGCTTTCATTTTTTCGCGAAGCGCTTCCGGCAGCGGACGTTTTTTCAAAAAGCCCTTCATCAGCTCGCCGACGATATGTTCCGCGTCCGCCGCGCTGCCGCCGTTGCCGCAGACGATGAGCTTTCCGCCTGCATGATAGGCGTCGCATACGGTTTCCGCCGCCGCGATGACGTCGGCGCGGCAGGATTCCAGCGCCGGGTAGCGGGAAAAAAGCAGTTCCAATGATTTTTTCGCAGAGTCGTTCATCTTTACTTGCTCCTGTACCAGTCCGCCGTGCGTTTCGGTTCATAGTCCGTGCCGTTCGCTGCAAAAGCGTGCGCGTTTTGCGGCGGGCGGATGTCACGGATCGGGAAAGGGGCGGACGTTTCCGAACGGGCTTCCTGCCGATAGGGATTCTCCCTCGCTGCGGAGCCGCCGCGGGCCCCACCGAAAAGCCGAGAGAGGAAACGGAACGCGAAGAAAAGCAAAGCGCCGTTGATGAGCAGTCCGAAGAAATCGCTCATGAAGCTGCCAGCGCCGAAGCCGAAAAGATTGCCCAAAAGCCCGCCCAGCATCATGCCGCCGGCAAGGAGTCCCATGTTGCGCATCATGTTGCCCCAGCGGGTGCCGCGATACGGAACCGAATTCATATTCGCGCGGTCCGAAGGGGAAGCGGCGCGGGGGGCGGCGGGAGCGCCGTTTGCGCTTTGGGATGGGCGATATTGCTGATTCGGCCGGACGTTTGGCGCGGGCGTATTCGTACGCGGCGTTTGGGGCCGCGGCGTGTTCATGCGCGGCGTCGTTATACGCGGGGCGCGCATCCCGCCGATGGCGGCTTCCGCAGTTTCCGACAGGCACGCGGCCGAGATTGTGAGCAGTCCGGCGGCGGCAACCGCCATGATTTTTTTTCGCTTCATTTAAGTAAACGACGCCTCCTGTTATTCCGCGTTGGCTTTTATATCGTCGGGGAATGCGTAAATCTCGCCGAGGGTGTCAAGCTCTCCCGAAAGGTAGCGGTCGATATCGTGCACGTCGATGAACAGCTTGCAGTCGATATCGAGATATCCCTGTTCCCTGCCTCTGGAAAGGTCGCGCACGGCAATCAGCTTTTCCCGCAGCGCGAGGCACTCGCTGCGCGTCGCGTGCACGTCCAGCTTTATCAGCGGAACGCCGTATTCCTTCAGCACTTCCTGCATTGTCAACCGTTCTGACAATTCGATCTCTCCTCTTTTGATTATAGGAGAATTATGCTGTCACAATCTGATTTTCAAATGAAAAAGGGGGGAAGCACTGAACAAGTCCCGCCGCGCTTCTGTCGGTCCTTTTTCCGTCATGCTGCGTCAGATGGCGTTCGACGTAGCTCTATGGCTACGACTTCACGCCATCTTCCTTACCTGACGAAAAAATACCTCGACAGAACCACGACTTGACTTATTCATTGCTTCCCCCGCGAAAATCATCCACGGTTTTTGCTGTCGAATCCTGCGCCAAGATTCTTTCAAGCGCGCGTATCGCGTATCGCTGCGTTTCGTAATCGAGATCGCTGGCTTCCGCCGCCATGCGTTTTCGCATTTCGTCGAGCTGCCGCTCCAGCCGCAGCCGCGTTTCTTTGTCCATGGTCAGCCCTCCTGTTGAAACTTAGGATAACAAGACGGCGAAACGATGTCAACGGTTGACAAACGCGCCGCTCCATGGTTTACTTTACTATATTATATTGTTGTTTGGAAGGTGGATTTTCTTGGTCATCCTGTATGTTCTGCTGGGCGCCCTTGTGGCTTTGTTTCTTTTCGAGCAGGCGCGCCAGCTTTATAAGCTCAATACGGTCAACAACCTGATCCGCACCTACGAGCACGACGTGGAAAACCCGAAACTCATCGACGAGATGTACGATTTTTGCCTGAAGGACCGCAAGCTGAAAAAGGTCATGGCGAAGCACAATCCGACGAAGGAAGACTTCGACAAGCTCTACCACAAACTGCTGCTTTGGACGAACTTCCGCAAGTACCGGCGGTTCGTGCCGATCTCTTCGTTCTTCGCGGTCTATTCTCTCGATTACCTGCTGTCCCACAAGGACATGGACGCCTACGACCTGTCGAAGAAGATGTGCAATTTCTTCAATATATAATTTCTTCTCAAAGGAGGCGTCTTCATGAAAAAGAAGAACAAACTCGCATCCATCCTGCTGGCGGGCAGCCTGATGTTCTTGCCGGTTTGCTGCCACGCGGAGGCGGAGCCGGCGGAAGCGGCGACGGAGGTCGAGACCTCCGAAGCGGCGGGCGGCGTCTATGAGATGGAGAAAAAGACGGCGACGATTTATTACGGCAATATGGAGGCGGAGCGCAAGGGCACGATCGACCTTTACTTCGTCAACGGCGTGGACGACGTTCCGTACATTTCCGTGAATACCGCCAAGGACGTACTGATCCGCGCGGTCAGGGTGCTGGACGCCCCTGCCTACGATCTGACGATGGAAACCAAAGGGGAAAAGGTCGCCCTGAGCAGGGAAACCCATTACCCTGTGATTTTCGACTGCGAAGAGGACACCATCTTCTTCTGGGATTACGACGCTTTCATGCTCCATAATCCGAACGCGACGCTGATGGATCTTGTGGCGGTTTCCGGCTTCAACGAACAGGGCGAAGCGGAACTCTTCCAACGCAGCGATACCTCCTTCGAGCGGTACGGCGAGGCGATCACCTTCCGGCCGGGGGATTACGGCATCGACATGTTCTATCAGGACGGGGAGCATTATCTGCCGCTCCAGCTTTTCAGCGATATCCTGCTGTCGCAGAACGCGATGAACACACTGTACAACGGCAAGGACGTTTTCATCCTGCTGGGCGGGAATCTCGCCCCCTTCGAGGAAGCCTACTACAATGTCCCGCATCCGGCAAGAAGGAGCGAGGCGCTGGCCGAGTTCAATTACAACGAGCTCTGTTTTGCTCTCGACTCGCTTTACGGCCTGAAGGAACAGCATAATATCAAGAAGTTCGATACGATGTTCATGCAGTCGGGCTTGAAGTGGAAGCTCTTGAGCACGGATCCGCAGGAGGCGGGACAGGCGCTTTGCGACCTGACCTTCATGCATCTCGACGACCTGCACAGCGCCTTTGCCAAGCATTCCTATATGATGAAGGAAAAGCCGGAGCGCCGCTTCGGTACGTCCTGCCGTCAAAGCCTTGCCGACATGGAGCGGTACAGGAAGGCCCGGAAGGCAGTCTTCCCTGATGGCGCGCCCGCCTATGAGGAGGTCGGGAACACCGCTTATATCACTTTCGACGAATTTGCCGTCGAGGACGTAGACTATTATACGGCAAAGGCGGAGGATCATCTGGGAGATACGATGTCGCTGATGATCCACTCGTTCTCCAAGATTACGCGGAAAGACAGCCCAATCAAGAACGTGGTGCTGGACCTTTCCAATAACGGGGGCGGCGCCGCTCCGACCGCTGCTTTCACCATCGGCATGTTCCTGGGCGAAGGCTCCATCAGCGTCGCGAACCCCTTGACGGGCGCCCTTGTCACCCAGAATTTCAAGGCCGACCTGAATCTGGACCGGAAGTTTGACGAAAAGGACAATCTCCTGAACTACAACCTTTTCTGCCTGACGTCGCCGAACAGTTTCTCCTGCGGCAATCTGGTGCCCAGCGCGCTGAAGAATTCCCATCGTGTCACGATCCTCGGACAGACCTCGGGAGGCGGCGCCTGCGTGGTGCAGAACATGACGACCGCCGACGGATGCGTGTTCACGATTTCGGGGCCGTACCGTCTGGCCTATACGAAGAACGGTTCCTTCTACGACATCGACCAGGGCGTGACGCCGGACTTCGTGCTGCCCACGCCGGAGCAGTTCTACAACAGGAAAGCTTTGACGAATTATATCAATAAGATTATGTGGAAGTAAAATTTCTAACGGAGATTAATAAAAAAATACGGGGCGGCAGCACGCTTGTTTTCGTGCAGCCGTCCCGTTTTTGTCTTTTCATACGTATCTCAGCGCTGCTTCATCAGCAGCGTTTTTTTGATTTCCAGATCCTTGACCTGCTTGTTGAGCCGCGAGTACTCCAGCTTGTTTTCCATCAGCGATTGCATCGCTTCTTTCTTTTCCTCGGGCGTCGCCGCAGCGTCGACTTGGTACTGTGCGTATTCGATGCGGATGTTCACCTCGTCCATCTCCGCGCCCAGCCGCTCGATGATCTTCTCGATCAGCTCCGGGTCCTTCAGCTCGTCCAGGTCTTCAAAATCCGTAGGCGTTCCCTCGGCTTCCGCCTTGTCGCCGTTCATGAACAACGCGCCGCCCGTCACCAGCCCGCCGACGAAGCCGCCGATGGGGCCGCCAATCAGCCGACCGACGATGGAACTGCCCGCGACGATGGCCGCCTTGCTCCACAGCGAGCCCACTTTCTTGTCCTGCCGCTCCGCGTATTTTCGGAACGACTCCCACGGGATCTGATAGCCCGCGCGGTTCGACTGGCGGTCGCCCTCGATCTCGCCGTCCCGGATCTTCTTTCGCACCGTATATTCGCTGAGGCCGAGCTGCTCCGCGACCTCTTTGACCGTCAAGGTTTTTTGCTCTGTCATGTTATGTTGCCTCCGTTTTTCTTTCCATTATATTAGCACGCGCCACGAAAAAAAGCAACGATAGCCCGATATAAGATAAATAATAAGCAACAAGTTTTTGTTGCTTTAATCAAATTTTAATCGAATTTAATGTTGACAAAGCAATATAAAAACGTTATGATACGCACAGATAAGGTCAGGAATAAAAAAGCGCCAAACGAACACGGAGGGGTGATGCAAATGGAAAAGGCGCGTTTCTACAATCCTCGCACGGGCGAGTCGCAGGAGGTCGACGTCGAGTATTATGGGGGTGCGTACACCGAGGAAAGCTTTTGGGAGAAAGTCAGGAGCAAAGTGAAATCGGCGGGGCTTCAGCTCATCTACAAGGCGATGCAGCTTTACTACGCGACGGAGAATCCCAACTGCCCGGCGAAAGTCAAGGCCGGCATCTATGCGGCTCTCGGGTACTTCATTTCTCCGTTCGACCTGATGCCGGATTTCATGCCCTTCGGGGGCTACACCGACGACCTCTCGGCCATCCTCTTGGCGACGATGATGGCGCAGGCCTATATCGACGACGAGGTCAAGGAGAAGGCAAGGCAGAAGCTCGGCGCCATCTTCGGGCACAAGGTGATTGAAGAGCTGGGCGAGGAACAGGCGGCATAAGCGAAAAGTAAGTTTAGCAATATTTTTATTGCAGGTACAACATTAAATTATGAATGACAATGAAAAAAGGAGGCAATAATCATGGGTATGGCAAAAAACGGGGTCCTGTTGGCAATCGGCGGTATGTTGGGCGCGTTCGTCGCGGCGGTGATGACGAACGACGAGGTGAAGCAGACCGTGAAGGAGACAGCGGAAGCCTGCAAAGAATTCGCGGCCATGGACCGCGTAATCGAGAAGCTCCGCATCGAAGGCGAAGCGGCGCTGAAGGTCTGCACGAGCGACGAGGAGCGCGAGGCGGTCTACGAGAAAATCCGCGCGGCGGTGGCGCAGCTCAAGGAGGAACTCCAGGAGAAGGGCGAAGCCTTGATCGCGGAGTTTCGTGCAAAAGCAGAAAGCGCCAACGAGACCGTTCCCGAGACGACCGAGGACGCAGACGGGCACATCGAGAACATCCGGCAGACGCTGGAACGCTTCAGCGAATCGTTGGACGAGACGCTCCGCGCGCTGAACCCGAATCCCCCGGCAGCCGAAGTATAATTGCCCCAAATCCCCTATTTGAAAAGGGACGAGACGAACTTGACGGTTCGCCTCGTCTCTTTTTATAATTATGGGGAATCGTTAAGAATTCAATATTTCATTTACACCCCTCCGCCCTACGGGCACCTCCCCTTTCAGGGGAGGCAAGATTTCAGACGCATATTCCCCTGCCTCCCCTGAAAGAGGGCGCTTTGCGCGGGAGTCCAGTAGACTCCCCGGCAGGGACCGCGAAGCGGTGGTGGGGTCTCCAAAACGCAGTTTTTAGCAGTCACCTATAGTAACAACAACAAACGGAGGCGAAAAATATGGCGGAGGTGTCGGTGCTTTTTCTTGGCGATTGGCTGGAAAACGACGTCGCGCCGTATCTCGGCTTCGCTTCGCCGGAACGGCAGGCCGCCGTCTCACGCGTCCGCTTCTCATCCGACAAAAATCGC
>JAEERZ010000124.1 GCA_016286075.1 Selenomonadaceae bacterium | reverse complement strand
GCGGTTTTCCAATCTTTTCTCTATAGTTTTTTCCGAAAAATAGGAGTATAATGTTTTTTTATAGAAAACGAATAGGAGGGAAACGTCCTGCTTTACCCGCTGAAACTGATTCCGCCGCTGAAGGATTACCTTTGGGGCGGGACGAATCTGAAGGAAAAATATCATAAGGAAACGGACCTTCCGACCGTCGCGGAAAGCTGGGAACTCGCCTGCCGGAAGGACGGGCGCAGCGTCATCGCCAACGGTCCTTCAGCAGGCATGGAACTTTCCCGCTACATCGCGATGGAGGGCGACCGTATCACGGGCGCGCACGCGGCGCGGGTCACTTACTTCCCGCTTTTGATCAAGCTGATCGACACGGCGCAGGACCTCTCGATACAGGTCCATCCCGACAACAACAATGCAATCTGGGAAAACGACGAGTCCGGCAAGACCGAGCTTTGGTACGTCGTAGACGCCGAACCGGGAGCGACTCTGATTCACGGCGTCAAGCGCCCGGTCACGAAAGTGGAGCTTCGTCAGCGCATCGAGGACGGCTCGATTCTCGAAATCTGCAACCGGATTCCCGCGCGCCCCGGCGACGTCCATCTGATCGAGGCGGGCACGCTGCACTCTGTCGGAGCCGGCGTCACCCTCGCGGAAATCCAGCAGAACGCGAACACGACTTACCGCATTTTCGATTACGGGCGGTTGGGCCGGGACGGCAAGCCCCGCGAACTGCAAATCGACCGCGCCCTGGACGTCCTGAACCTTGCGCCGACGCCGCCGTACATCTTGCCGCCGCCGCAGGACTTCTTTGCGGAATACACAGTGCGGCAGCTTGCCGCCTGCGATTTCTTCACCGTCTATCATGTGGCTCTGGACGGCCGTATCCACCTCTTCACAGGCCGCGCCACTTTCCACTCCGTCCTGTTGCTCGAAGGGATACTGGAACTCGAATACGCCGGAGGAAAGGAAATCCTCGAAAAGGGAGATTCCCTGTTCGTCCCCGCCGGCCTCGGCCCGTACTGGCTGCGCGGACATGGAAGGCTTCTTGTCACAATGGTATGATTCCAAAAACAAAAACACGGCTCGCAAAACGCTGCGCGCCGTGTTTTTATTTTCGCGTGGTGCCTCAGAGTGGAATCGAACCGCTGACACAGGGATTTTCAGTCCCTTGCTCTACCAACTGAGCTACCGAGGCAGACCGGATGCGGCTTGCCGCATCTAAGCATAAAAAACCAAACTGTTCATTTGCGCCGCTTCGCGGCACAATTCACAGGGGTTTTCCAATGGCGACCCGAATGGGACTTGAACCCATGATCTCCGCCGTGACAGGGCGGCATTCTAACCAACTGAACTACCGGGCCGAAAATGGTGACGCGTACGGGATTTGAACCCATGTTACCGCCGTGAAAGGGCGGTGTCTTAACCACTTGACCAACGCGCCGTGGTGGCTCGCCCGGGATTTGAACCCGGGACCCTCTGATTAAAAGTCAGATGCTCTGCCAGCTGAGCTAGCGAACCATCGCGCCAATAAAGGGCGCTCGTAAAGTATATATGATAAGGAAGGGCTTTGTCAAGACGTTTTCTTTGCAGACCTTGTCATGCAAAGGTTTCTGTCACCTCTCGGCCAATAGCCATTTCCAAACCGGCAAGACGGAGATTTCAATTCCGTCCTGCAGGATCGTTTTTTCTTCCGCGTCTGTAAGGATGAGGAAGCGTGTATCGGGAAATCGCTTGCTGAATTTGACGAGAGCTCCGACTTCTCTTTCGTAGGTATTCAAGTTGTCCTGCAAATCGTAACAAACCTGTATCGCCAGCGCTTCTTCCGGCAGGAAGAAATCCACTTCGATATTGTGATGGTAAAAGAAAAGCTGATGCCTTCCATATTTTCTGACCAGCGCCAACGCCACAAGATTTTCAAGAAGCACGCCGCGCCCTTCCATGAGAAACAGGTTCAAGAGCCCCGTATCCATGAAATAATATTTCGGAGAAGCCATTCGCTCCGCCAACTTGGCCGCATAATTTTCCACGGTCCAAATCAGGCAGGAATCTTCCGCGGCCCCGATATATTTGATGACCGTATTCGTACTGATGGAGACGCCCGCCGCCGACAAGACCTTTTGCATACGGCCAAAGCTGATGGGGCTGCCCACGGCTTCCGCCATTTTCTTGAGCAGGATACGGATGGCGAGGTCGCCGGAGATTTTGTTTCGGCGGATGATGTCGCCAAGATAGATGGTCTGATAGACATTGTTCAGGAATGAGCGCTTATTCTGTAAACCGACAGTTTCAGGAAATCCGCCGTAAGCCAAATACTCATGGTAAGCCCCGATGACAGAGGCGCGTTTTTTCGTCGAATACGGCGCGTCCTTGTCTGCATGGATGTTGACGGCACGGAGATATTCGGCAAAGGAATAAGGGAAGACGGCTTGCATCATGAACCGGGAACCGAGAGTGCTCGCGATTTCCGTACTCAGCATTTTTGCGTTGCTGCCCGTGATGGAGATATGTTGCTTCTGGTCCGCCAGCCGCCGGGCAAATTTCTCCCAGCCTGCAATATTCTGGATTTCATCCAGGAAATAGTAGATTGTTTTTTCCCCGCAGGATTCCAACTGGATTTCCCTGATAAGGTCCAAATCATCGGCTTCCATGCCAATGAGGCGTTCGTCCTCGAAGTTGATATAGGCAATCTGCCGAGGTTTGACGCCAACTTTCAACAAGTCCTGCATGGCCTGAATCATCATAAAGGATTTTCCGGCTCTTCGGATTCCGACAAGGCAGTAATTTGTATCGGGTTCCAAATGGATGCTGCGGGCGTTCAAATCCTGTTTTGTCCAAAAATCCCGTCCATCGTGGAGAACACGTTTGACGATTTCCCTGTTCAACATACAGAACATTCCTTTCTTAAATCGTTCTCTTTATAGAACGATTATAACATGTTTTTATAAAAAAGGGGAGATGCCGCGATAATATTTAGCACATGTCAGACGAAAGAAAACTTTGGCAAGTTTCAAGTCGACAGCCCTTGTCATCCTTGATTTCATGGGCTCTTCCTGTCCACAGCCTCGCTTTGTCAAGACATAATCCGCCTTGCGTTTTATAGGGCCAATGTGCTATAATTTCATACGGCAGATAGCTTTTTGGAAAAGGGGGATCGGCGTGAAAAAGTTTTTTTCCGCAGCGGTCGCTCTTCTTTTTATGTTGGCGTTTTGTCTGCCCTCGGTCCGGGCGGAGGAGCCGCCCCCTGCGGTGCGGGTCATTCGCGTGGGATTGGTGGAGCAGCAGGGAGAGCAGAACGGGCTCGCGTACGAGATGCTGCTTTCGTATATCCGCGTGTATTTGGACGAGGTGTCGAAGCAGACGCGCTGGCAGTATGAGTTCGTGCGCGGCTCTTATCAGGAGTGCGCGGAGCGTTTGCAGCGCGGGGAACTGGATTTCGTGGGGCCGGTGCAGCCTGGGCCTACTGTCAGAGGCATGGTTTTCACCGGCGGCATTCCGAACTGGACGTTGATACATCTCTATCGGCGCAGCGACGTGCCCAAGCCGGCTCTGACGGTGGAAACGGCGCGGAATGCGGTGGTCGGGGTCATCGCCAACGATGCGAACCAGACGGCGCTTTCCTTCTTTATGGCCACGAATGGATGGGATATGACCGTCCGCGTGTTCACTGACGCGGAGTCCATGCTGGCGGCTTTGTATGACGGCGAGATCGATATCGTCTGCGACGACGGCAGCCACGTCGGGAAAGAGGCGCGCTTTGCGGCCACTGTGAGCGTGGTGCCCTCGCGGCTGATGACGACGCCGGACAAGGAGGACCTGTGCAGGCAGCTGACGGAGACCATACTGACGATCGAGTCGCTGACGCCGGGTTTCGGGACGACGCAGAAGGGAAAATACGTGGACCGGGCGCTGAAGGCGATCGTCCGCTCTACGGAAAACGGGCAGAAGTACGTCTCGAGTGCCGGCAAGCTGCGCGTGGCGTTCTTGCCTGATTGCGCGCCTTTTTACGAGATCGGGGGCGACTCCGGTGAGGATTCCTCCGGTCTTTATGTCGATATGCTGGCGATGCTGGCCAACGGCAGCGGCCTGCGCTTCGAATTTTGCCGGGCGGAGTCGGAGGAACGGCTCTGGGCGATGCTGGAGTCGGGAGAGGCGGATCTGGCCTTCGTATCGTATGTGAACGGCGGCCCGGCGATGGATATGTTCTTCACTGGAGACGTCCGCCAGGAGGAGTTTTCCGTCCTTCACCGCAAGGACGGCAAGGTGGGGGAATCGGCCAAAGGCGTGGCGGTGGTGCCCGCCGCAATTCCAGGCGCGGAAGCCTATTTTTCGCAGAAATATCATCAGCGGGTCCATACGCTGAAGTCGCCGGAGGAATGCCTGAAAGCGGTGGAGCTGGGGCTTTGCGAGACGGCTTATATCCCGTACCTGTACCTACGGCGGGAGAACAGTCTGGTGGTGCGCCCCGGTTTGGAGCGGCTCGACCGGGAGGCGGTGGAGATTCCCGTGGCGATTGCCATATCCCCGAAGCAGCCGGACGTACTGCAAACGGTCCTGAACACGGCGATCCTTCGCATGGACAAGAACGAGGTGGAACGGCTGGAGCATGAGAACGCCCGGCCCCGGTTCTCGATAGAATATCTGCTGCATCAGTACCCGCTGCGGGCGACGCTGTTCATCTGCGCGTTGGTCTCGGGGCTGGCGGTGCTGTTTTTCATGGTGTACCGGCACAGGCTCCAAAAGCGGCAGAACGAGATCCTGCAGAAGAAGAACGAGGATCTGGAAGACGCCCTTCGCCGCGAGGAGGCCATGCGGATTTCCCGGGACGGCTACAAGCTGGAATCGGAGACGGACAAGCTCACGTCGATTTACAACCGGGCGGCTTTCGAGCGCATCGTGAAGGAGCGGATGGAGGTCCTGCCGGAGGGAGCCGTGGGGGCGTTCTTCATCTTGGACGTCGATCACTTCAAGGAAGCGAACGACACTTACGGTCATCAATGCGGCGACGAGCTGCTGCAAAAGTTCGCGTACGCGATGAAGGAGGTATTCCGGCAAAGCGACTGCCTGGGGCGTTTCGGCGGCGACGAGTTCGTGGCGTTCATCACCGGCGAGCTGACGAGAGCCGCCGTCGAGAAAAAGGCGCGTCGGGTGCTGGAGGCGATACGAAAGATCACCGTGGACCATTCGGACCTCAAGGTCACGGCCAGCGTGGGCGTCGCCATGTACCCGGAGCACGGCGGGAATTACGATTATCTCTTCAACGCCGCCGACCGGGCACTGTATCAGGTGAAATCCCGGGGCCGGGACGGATATTCGGTGGCTTCCTCCGGCGTGATGCGGTAAAAAGGATAACAGAAAAACGAGGCCGTCGCCCTGTGCAAGGGGCGGCGGCCTTTTCGCGTCCGTGGGGCGCTACGAATTTTTCACATACTTTCTCGGAATCGCCGAGAGGAACGGGCTGGGAAGCTGTTCCCGATGGTAGTCGCCGTACTGGCTCCAGGACAGGAACAGTTCTTTTTTCGCTCGGGTAATCGCCACATAAAAGAGCCGTTTTTCCTCCTCCGTCTGGCCGGAGCGCATCGCCTGCTGGGAGGGGAAGGAGCCGTCCTCCATGCCCGCCAGGAAGACGTAGTCGAATTCCAGTCCCTTTGCCTGATGCACGGTGATGACCGGGGTTTTCGGGCGGTCCTTGAGGCTCATCTCGAATTCGCTGTTGGAGAGCGTCGCCAGCGTCAGGATTTGGTGCAGCGCTTCCCTTGGCGAGAGCCGGTTGTCGTCCCGCTCGCGGACGACCCGATAGAGCTGCCGCAGATGCTCCATGCGCTGCGGCTCTTTTGCGTAATAGGTTTGGAGCTGGCTCTTCACGATATGGGCGAGGAAGTCCGTGGGCCGCTCTTTGTACGCGAGGCCGCGCATTTCCGTGACTGCAGAGGCAATGGCCCGGAAGACTTTGCCGAAGGATGCGACGCAGGCCCGGCGTGTCTCCGCCGTAGGCCGGATATTGTGATCGACGGCGTACAGCAAAAGCTCCGCCGTCGCGCAGACGTCATCGAAGGCGTCGTGGGAGGACTTATGCCGTACCTCGAACCGCTCGCCTAAGAATTCTAATTTGTGGTTCGGCAGATTCGGATAAAAGCGGCGGAAGACGTCCAGAGTGTCGAAATAGCCGGGGAAATCCGGTTCCGGCAGGCCGAGGCGCTCCAGTTCGCTGGTCAGGATCGAGATATCGTAGGTCACGTTATGCCCGACAATCCATGCGCCCCGCAGGAAGTCGAGGAATTCCGTCAGCACTTTTTCCGGCGCCTCGCCCTTTTCCCGCAGGAACTCGTCGGAAAAGCCGTGTACCGCCTCCGAGGAGCCGACGCTCCTCTCGGGGCGGAGGAATTTCATGAAGCGCTCTTTCGGCGCGCCGTCCCTGCCGAGGCGAATCGCGGCGATCTGCACGATCTCGTCTTTCGCCGTGTCGACGCCCGTGGACTCTACGTCGAAGACCACGACGTTTTCCTGCTCGAGGGCGTCGAGTAGCGGCGCGAAGGGGTCGCCCTCGTCCAGCGCCGTTTCGTCGAGGAAGTCCGTCAGCCGAAGGCCCGCCGCGCGCATGGCCGCCGACTCGATTTTCTCTATCGTCTTCGCGCCGATGCCGAGGCCGAAACGCTTCAGCACGCGGCGCAGGCTCACGAGGTCGTGCTTGTTCACCGC
>JAEERZ010000123.1 GCA_016286075.1 Selenomonadaceae bacterium | reverse complement strand
TTTTGGAACGCATTCCCGGTTCCCGGGCCACCGACTTGATCTCCACGACGCCGTCGTGAAGCTCCGGCACCTCCATCTCAAAGAGCCGCTTCAAAAGTCCCGGATGCGTGCGCGAAACGGCAATCTGCGGTCCCTTGGACGTCCGCCGGACTTCCAGGATATACGCCTTCACCCGGTCGCCGTGAACATACGTCTCGCCTTCGATCTGCTCCGAGGGGGCCAAAAGCGCTTCCGTTCGCCCGAGGTCGATATAGACATTGCGGTTTTCCACACGCTGCACCAGTCCCGTCACGATATCGCTGGACCGGCCCGAGAACTCGTCGTAGATATTTCCCCGCTCCGCTTCGCGAATCCGCTGTACCACGACCTGCTTCGCCGTCTGCGCAGCGATGCGGCCGAAATTCGCCGGCGTCACCTCGATCTCCAGCACGTCGCCTTCTTCATAATCGGGGTCCAGCGCCTGGGCGTCTTCCAACGCCATTTCCATCACCGGGTCCGTCACTTCGCGCGCCACCGTTTTATGGGCGTACACATGAAATTCTCCCGTCGTGCGGTCGATCTGCACATGCGCATTCTGTTCCGATCCGAAATTCCGACGATATGCGGAAATCAGCGCCGCCTCGATAGCGTCGAACAAAATCTCCGGGGCGATGCCTTTTTCTTTTCCCAAATCGTCGATGGCCATCATGAATTCCTTGGCCTGATCGAACTCCTGCACTTTCTTCCTTCCCTTACCCCTGCTTCTCTTGATCAAGTCTAAAATCCTCCTATACCGTATCTGATGATTTCCTTTTTATATATCTATATGCAAGCGCACCTGCGCGATTTTTTCCTTCGGGATCGGCTCCCGCCCTTCGAGAGTCAACGTCGCTCCGTCATAGCCGGTCAGCGTGCCGACGAGAACTTTTTCCCCGTCCAGCGGTTCATACAGGGAAACGTCCACCTGCTTGCCGCGCTCGCGCTCAAAATCCCTTGGTTTCTTCAGGACACGATCCAGCCCCGGCGAAGACACTTCCAATATATACTGCTCCGGGATCACGTCCCGCTCGTCCAAAAGCGATTCCAATTTTTCGCTGAGATTTTGACAGTCCTCGATTCCGATTCCTTCCGGCTTGTCGATGAACACGCGCAGGTATCGGTCTTTTTCCTTTACATATTCCACGTCGACCAGTTCGAGGCCGCTTCCGTCAAGAAGGGACTCCGCAATCTCCCAAACCGTCTTTTCCACCACGCTCGCCACGCGCACATTCCTCCCCGCCCGGCTCCGAATATAAGAGTAAAGAGTGGGCTCACACCCACTCTTCCAGTTTACATCATATCCATCTTGTAGCATTATAGCATCGAAAAAACAGAAAGTAAACCGCCTTGACTATTATTTTTCCGTTTTCCGCAGAAAAATCGTGCAAACAAAAAGAGCGCCCGCAATGACGCGAACGCCCGTAAAGAATCTTACTTATCCATATTATTTATCTCTTCGCCAATTTCGGGAGCCGTTCCTTGATGATCGGAACCCGTAGCATTTGCCCGACACGAAGCCCGCCGTCCGCCGACAGAGCGTTCACTTCGATAATCGCCTCCGCCAATTCCTTTGCGTCTTCCGATTTTGCAGTGTACCGGGCGGCGATTGTCCAAACGCTGTCCTTTCGAGCAACTTCTACCGTATCAAAATCGGTACTCCGCAAAAACGCATTCCCGAGATGAAGGGGAGAGATTGCCGCCGCCGCCAAGATCGCCAACATCGCCATTCGAACCAAGAACTTCCGAACCGTATTCTTTTTCTTGTTTCTTTTTCCCTTCACAGCAATCATCTCCGTTTTTTCAAATCTTCGTTCCCAAAACATATTTTCTAAGAACTTTTGTTCTCATTATACCTCCGAAAAAATTTTTGTCAATACTTTTAGAACAAATTTTCCGCAAAAGTTTGTTTCAATATAATCCCCTTTTACAATCTGCCCTCTCGTCCTCCACTTTTTCTTGACACGCCCTTTCCAGCGCATTATATTTAAGAAAACGATGAATGATTCATCTTTTGATTCTTTGATACAGATTTTTTGAATAGGAGCGACCGGATATGAAAACAACTTGGCGGATTTTTGCGACGATTATTTGCGTTTTCGTCTTGGCAGCGACTGTCGGCTGCGGCGGCGGAGCAACGCCCCCGGAGAAGAAGGAAACCGCGGCGGCCTTCGCGACGATCAAGGACGATCTCGGACGCGAAGTGACGCTGGCGAAAAAGCCGGAGCGCATCGTGGTGACGTCGGCCTCATTCTTGGAGCCGCTGCACGCGGTGGGCGGCGACGTGGTCGGCCGTCCCGACTCTAAGACGCTGCCGGACTGGGCGAAGGACAAGACGAGCATCGGCCGCGTCTACAACGTGGACCTCGAAAAGCTCCTGGCCTGTGCGCCCGATCTCGTGATCGCGAACAAGGGCATGAACGAGAAGCTCTTGGAATCGCTCAACATCAACAAGATTCCTACCCTCGTCGTCGATATGAAAAACTATGAGGAAGTCAAGAACGAGGTCCGGCTTTTCTCGCAGGTCACCGGCGAGAAAGAAAAGGGCGAAGCTCTGATCAAGAGCATGGACGACCAAATCAAAGCCATCGCTGACAAGATTCCAAAGGAAAAGCGGCGCATAGCGATTCTGCACAGCACGGCGCAGGGCCTCAGCGTGCAGCTGGACACGAGCATCGCAGGTTCGACGGCGAAAATGCTCGGCTTCGTGAACGTGGCGTCCGGCATGTCGCCGCTGGAAAACAATCCCGACTCGGCGCCTTACAGCATCGAGACGATGGTGGAACAAAACCCGGAGATTCTTTTCGTCACGAGCATGGGAAAAATCGACGAGGTCAAGCGCGGCATGGACAACACGATTGCGCTGAATCCCGCCTGGCAGACGATTCCCGCCATCAAGAACGGCAAGATGTTTTACCTTTCGCAGGAGCATTTCCTTCTGAGCCCCGGCATCAATTACCCTGCCGCGGTAGAGGAAATGGCGAAGCTGGTGTACCCGGAGTTGTTCAAGTGAACAGAGCGAAAAGGAGCGGTTCGCTATGGAAACTAAAATCATCTATCTGACGAACGACGCCCGCCGCTACGCGGGCATGAAGAACGCGTGCCTCGCCCTGCAGGACGACGGGAAAATCTCCGACCTCTGTATGGCGGTAATGCTCGAAGGCTCCAGCGAGTGGAACTACGTCTGGGAGCGCAAGCTCGGCGGCGCGAGCCTCGTGGTCGCGCGATTCTTCCGCAATATCTCCAAGTCCGCGTTCTGGGAGTCGTGCCGCGCGTTCCTGGCGGCGCGGAAAATCCCGTACCTCCTGGACGCAGTAGAGGGCTCGTCTGACGCGAAGGACGAGAAGAGCGCCGGTGTGGAACCGTCTGTGGCGGCGCGACTGAAAGGCTACACCTTTTACGGCGGCGCAGAGAATTTCAAGAACTTCTGGCTCTACGCCTCGTCTCTGACGGATGCGGCAATTCCCGCACCGGAGGAACCGAAGCAACGCTGCTGGGCGGGCGTCTACCATCCGGAGCTGCCCGAGGGCTATACCACCGACCTCGCCGCGTACCGGGAAAAATACTGCAAAGCAGACAGGCCGACGCTGGGCCTGCTGTTTTACCGCGACGAATGGATCTGGGACGACCTCGCTTACCCCGCCGCCTTCATCGCCGAAGCGGAGCGGCAGGGCTGCAACGCGATCACGGTGTTCACGAACCAGCTCCCCGACGAGGTGCTGGGCATGCCGAGCATTCGCCAGGTGTTCGCAGACTTCTTCACGGCGGACGGGAAAACCGTCATCGACACGCTGGTCAGTACCATGAAATTCTCGCAGGTCGGCAACGGCAGCCTGACCGTCGACGAGCTCCAGAAACTCGGCGTGCCGATTCTCGCGGCTTACACGCTGCTGACGACGGAAGAAGACTGGCGAAAAAACCCCGAAGGTCTGAACGCGGTGGAGACCTCGATCGCCGCCGCGCTGCCGGAGCTGGACGGCGAGATTCACGGCGTGCCGATTGCCGGGCGGAACGTTCTGCCCGACGGCGCGGTGGAATACAAGCCGATTCCCGAACGCCTTTCGCTGATGGTGGAAAAGGCGAAAAAATGGGCAAGCCTGCGCCGCCTGAAAAACGAGGACAAGAAAATCGCGCTGATTTTCCACAATTACCCGCCGAAAAATTACAACATCGGCAGCGCTTCCGGGCTCGACACCATGGAGAGCGCCCGGCGGCTGCTCTCGCGCATGAAAGAGGACGGCTACACGCTGGACTTCCTGCCGGAAACGGCGGAGGAGCTGCTTCATGTCATGACCTCCCACGCGACGAACGACCTCTCGCTGCTAACCGACGCACAGGCGGAGGAATGCGAGAAGCTCTCTGCGAAGGAATATGAAAAATTCTTCGGCACGCTGCCCGAGGCGGCGCGCAACCAGATGACCGAACAATGGGGCGAGCCGCCGGGAAGCGTCATGCTGTCCGACGAGGGCAATATCCTCGTGCCGGGTACCATGAACGGCAACGTCTTCATGACGGTGCAGCCCGCGCGGCAGTATGGCATGGACCCGGCGCGGGCCTATCACGACCCGTCGATCGCGCCGACGCACCAATACCTGGCGTTCTACTATTGGCTGCGCGAGGTCTTCAAGGCCGACGCGGTGATCCATCTTGGCACCCACGGCAATCTCGAATGGCTGCCCGGAAAGGCCGTCGGCCTCGACGACGAGAGCTATCCCGATATCGCGTTTGGCGCGCTGCCGAATATTTACCCGTACCTGATGACGATTTCCGGCGAGGGCATCATCGCGAAGCGCCGCTCCTCCGGTTGCCTGATCGGATATCTGCCCGCGCCCGTAGCCGAAGCCGGAGCCTTCGACGAAATCGCGGAGCTGGAGAAAATGGCGGACGAGTACAGCCATTTCCAGAACAAGGGCGGCGAGCAGGCGGCGGCCCTCGAGGAAAAAATCCGGCAGTTAGCGAAGGAAACGAAGCTTGACGAATCGCTGCATGTGGAAGAAAACGCAGACTTCGCTGAATACCTGGCGGAGCTTCACGCGCTGATCGAGGAACTGCAGGACAGCGAGGTCCACGTCGGGCTGCACGTGCTCGGCGAAGCGCCGCAGGGCGAAATCCTCATCGGCGAGGTCATGCACCTTTTGCGGCTGTCCAACGGAAAAATCCCCGCCCTCTACGACCTCTGGGCGGAAAAATACGGTCTCAATTTCGACGAGCTGGAGAAGAATCCGTCGGCGCTGCTTGCCGAGCTCGACATGACCGGCGGCGAGGCAGCGAACCGCGTGAGGCGCGAAAGCCGCGCGTTCGTCGAGAAAATCGCCGAAGGCGGTTTCACGACAGAAGCGGCGCAGGCCGCGCTGAAAATCTCCGAAACGGCGGACGGCTCCGCCGAATGGAAAGAAAAACTCGCGTCCCTCGCGAAGTTCATCGTCGAGGAGATTTATCCGCGCCTCGCGCGGACGACGGACGAGCTTGACCATACGCTTTCGGCGCTTTCGGGCGGCTATGTGCCGCCGGGGCCGTCCGGCTCTCCCAGTGCGGGCGGCGTAGACTTGCTGCCGTCGGGGCGCAACTTCTTTGGCGTCGATCCGCGCGGTTTGCCTTCGCAGGCGGGCTGGCTGACCGGCGTAAAGCTCGGCGACCGCATGATCGAGAAGTACATCGGCGACGAGGGCCATTATCCCGAAAATATCGGCATGGTGCTCTGGTCTGGCCCGAATATGCGGAGCAGCGGACAGGACATCGCGGAGTTCCTGTATCTTTTGGGCGTGCGCCCGGTATGGCAGAAAGGCAGCCTGCGGGTCACGGACATCGAGGTCATCCCGCTGTCCGAACTGAAGCGGCCGCGTATCGACGTGACGGCGCGAATCAGCGGTCTGTTCCGCGACACGCTGCCGCAGCTCGCCGAGCTGATGGACAAGGCGGTACTGGCGGTGGCGGCGCTCGACGAGCCGGACGAGGACAATTTCGTCCGCAAGCATATCCGCGAAGACAGCGCGCTGCTGCAAAAGGACGGAGCCAGCGCGGACGACGCATGGCGCGGCGCGGCTTACCGCGTCTTCGGCGACGCCCCCGGTACATACGGCTCCGGCATCAACGTGGTGCTCGACGCAAAGAACTGGGAAACGGAAAAAGACCTCGCCGACGTCTATGTGCGCTGGGGCGGCCACGTCTTCGGCGGCGGCGCGCGGGGCGTCTTCCAGCCGGAACTGTTCAAGAAGCGACTAGCCACTACGGAGCTGACGGTCAAGAACGAAGAGAACCACGATATGAACATCCTGAGCTCCGACGATTACAACGGATTCCACGGCGGCATGATCGCGGCGGTCAAGAGCTTCGGCGGCAAGGCGCCCATTTCCTACGTCGGCGACAGCGCGAACCGGGGCGCGCCGAAGGTCCGGACGGTGGCCGAAGAAATGAAGCGCGTGGTGCGGGCCGAGTCGCTGAACCCGAAGTACATCGAAGGACTGATGCAGCACGGCTACAAGGGCGCGATGGACATGGCGAACCGCCTGAACATCAGCTTCCAATGGGATGCCACCTCGAACGTGATGGACGACTGGATGTACGACGACTACGCGCAGAAATACGCGTTCGACCCGAAGGTCCAGCAATGGATGAAAAAGGTCAATCCCTGGGCGCTCCAGAACATCGCGGAAACGCTGCTGGAAGCGGAACAGCGGCAGATGTGGAACGCCGACGACGAGAC
>JAEERZ010000122.1 GCA_016286075.1 Selenomonadaceae bacterium | reverse complement strand
GGCGAATTGACCAGCTCGCCTCCGATCACCATCGCGCTGGAGCCGCCGCCGTCAAAATTCACGGCCTCCTTCGCCCCGAATTTCACAAGAAGCTCGGCAAATTCCTCCAGCGTCGCGCCTATGCTCGCTTCCTGCCGTCCGTCCACCACGGCCAGCAGCGCGTGCCGGTTCGGGAGCACCGCCACGCCGGTTCGCGGCGCGCGGCCCTTCGATATATCCGAGGGGAACTGCTCCTCCGTCTTCGTCACGAAAGGCTTTCCCTTTTTCACCAGCATCGGCCCGGCCCCGACAATCAGCGGCACGTCCTGAAACGCCGTTCCCAAATCCTCCGTCAGCGTCACCGCGTCCCCAACGCGCACCTTCGAGAAAAGGTCCTTCATCTTGCCGTGCACCGAGACCACATAACCGTCCTCGGGAATCGGAGAATTCCCCTGATTGATTTTCACTACCTTGCCGTTCTGCACCACGAACTCCCGCCCGTAATTATTCGTATTCGTGCGGACGTCATACGCGCGGTTGTAAATAATCAACGTGTCCGCGCCCCGCTCCGCGTTCACCCCGGACACATAGTGCGACTTCTTTCCGATGGTCAATTGCCCGCTGTAATAGACCTGATCCACGAACGGCGTCCCGTCCGCCCGGACGCCCAGCGCGCTGCGGGTGAAATACGTGGTTCCCACTACCGTTCCGCCCATGCGGAGCACGCCCAAGATCTCCCCGGAGGACGCGAAATAACTGGAATTGATTGCCGCCGCCGCGTTCACCTCGTCGGACATCCGGGAAACCGTCGTGCGTCCCAGTATTTCGCCGTTGGCCAGCACCGGCACAAGGTCGTATTTCTTCAAATCCACATCCAGCAAAAACGCCCGGAAGCGCCCGCGCCCGTCCCGGCGCGTGTAAATCGTCTCCACCAGTCCCGGCGCCGGCTCCGACTTCTGCTCATGCTCGTATTCCTTTTGAATATCAATGAAAACGCGATTCGGGTTTTTCAGCGTCTTGACGGCGTACTCCGCAGGCTCCGTAAGATCGATGGTCACGACCACGCTGTTTTTCAGCTTCGTGAAATGTACGCGATGCACCACGTCACTGTGAATGATCGGTTTCACCTTCGCGGAATCGCCGATATTCGACAGCTCTAAAATAATCCGCTTACCGTCGTTCTCCGTCTTCGCCGAATATTTCGGAATCTCCGAAACGTCAAGGACGATGCGGTCGTGGTCCGTCCCCTTGCCGAAACGCACCCCGGTAATCGACGCCGAAGCGGCCAGCGCCGATGAGGACAAAAAGAAAAACAGCGCCAGCGTAAATCCCGCCACGCGCCGTATCCAACGATTTGCAAAAATCATGTGCAGCCTCCCAAAACAACATCCAAAATATACCAATAAACAAAGAAATATTAGCGCAGTTCCCTGTGTTTTTTATGGAAACACCGCAACAAAAAACGCCGCACGCTTTCTCAACGTGCAGCGTTCATCGTCATTTCCCTATTTCGGCGCGTCGATCTTCCCTTTCGCGGCCAAGGTCTGCGCCGTCACCTGATCGATCAGGTTGTCGTACATCATGTCCGCGATGCCGACGCCGCCGGATTTTGCCACGTTCTGCATCATCTCGGTGTCCAGCATCGAGCGCCAGATTTTTTCGCCGTTGCTCTCACCAAACAATGTATTTTCCGGAACGGTGTTCCGCATGGACTTGAAAACGATATCGAGGAACATCGCCTCGAAACCTTGGCAGGCTTCCCGCAGGCGCTTGGCTTCCGTCTCGGCGTCGACGCCCGACGTGTCGACGGTTCTTTTCGCGTCTTCCAGCGCCTTCGTCGCCCGGTTCAGCGCGTCCTCAAACCGCGCCGCGTCCGTCGTTGCCTGCAACGCCTCCTGCGAGGTATTCGGCGCAACCCACGACGCCGAGCCGCGAAGAGCGTCCAGTCCCGTGATTCCGTTTACCATGCCGTGCCCTCCGTCAAATGATCTCCAGCTCCGCGTGCAGCGCACCCGCGGCCTTCATCGCCTGCAAAATAGAGATGATGTCGCGCGGCGTCGCGCCCACGGCGTTCAGCGCGCCCACGATGTCGTTGACGTTCGCCGTGGCGTCGAGGACGATGGTGTTCGCCTTCTCCTCGGATACGCTGACGTTATCGTTCTTCGTCGTGACGGTCTTCGCCCCGCTGCCCATATTATAAGGCATGGGCTGGCTCACGTCTTCATCCGTCTCTATGCTGATGGAAATGCCGCCCTGCGTGATGGCGATATTGTCCACTGCAACGTCGCCGCCCATGACGATCGTTCCGGTGCGTTCGTTCATGACCACCTTCGCGATATTGTCCGGCATGACCGGGAGTTCTTCGATGCCCGCGACAAAGCTGACGACGTTATTTCTGAAGAAAGGCGGAATACGGATATCTATGCGCCCCGGATTTACCGCAGTCGCAACGCCCGCATAGCGCATATTGATTGCCTGCGCGACCCGCGAAGCCGTCGTGAAGTCGGCGTTCGCCAGCGAAAGCGAGATCGTGCCGTCCTTCCCGATATCGTCTTCCACCGTCCGCTCGACGATAGCCCCGTTCGGCGTCAATCCCACCGTCGGGAAATTTTTCTGCCGCGTGCTGCCGCTGCCGCTGTTGCCAGCCGTGAAGCCGCCCGTGGAAACGGCGCCCTGCGCCACCGCATAGACCTCGCCATTACCGGCTTGGAGCGGCGTCTGAATCAAGGTTCCGCCCTGAATGCTTTTCGCGTCGCCCATGGACGAAACCGTCACGTCGATGGTGTCGCCCTCGCGCACAAACGGAGGGAGCGTAGCCGTTACGACCACAGCCGCCACGTTCTTCGTCTTCAGAGAAGCCTGATCGATCGTCACGCCGAACTTCCGCAGCATATTCGCCACCGATTGCAGCACTTCCAGCGTCTTGTTCGAATCGCCGGTGCCGTCAAGGCCCATGACGAGCCCGTAGCCGACGAGCTGGTTCGAGCGCACGCCCTGCACCTTCGCGATGTCCTTAATGCGCGTAACGGCGGACTCCGCAAAAACCGGCCCTGAAAGGGACAGGCAAAGAATCGCCGTAAAAAGCGCAACCCATTTTTTCATCATCATGCCACTTCCTCCATCAAGGAACCGCAATACTATACTATTAAAAGAGGATATTGAATATCTGCGTCAGAATGCCCTGCCGCTGCTTCGAGTTCAACGGGCCTTTGCCGTCGAATCGAATCGTAGCGTCCGCCACCTGTGCGGAAGACACGGTATTGGCATAGGTCACGTCGTCCCGGCGCACCACGCCGCGCAATGTGATTTTATGCTCGTTCTTGTTCTGCCATATCGACTGCGTACCCTCGACGACCATATTGCCGTTGGGCTCCACCTCGACCACCGTGACCGATACGCGGCCGCTGGCACGGTTCGTGCTCGTCGACGAGCCGTCCGCCTTGAAACTGTCGTTGCCGCTGATCGACGCTGGGAAAATGTTATTCAGAAAATCAAAGACGCCGATGCCGGCCTGCATATTCACGCTGCCGGACTTGGAATTCTTGCTCGACCGCGTCGCGGACGTCGTCGCCGTCTCGCTGATGATAATCGTCAAGATATCGCCGACGTTCCGCGCCTTGTTATCTGAAAAATACAGATTCTCGGTGTGCCCGTCGTTGTTCGACCATAAAGACTGAGCCGACGCGGGAAACGTCGCCGCCAGCATCATGGCCGAAAGCCCCGCAGCCGCCAGCACCCGCCAATTCTTTCTCATTGTTCCGCCCGTCCTTTCCTCATTTCCGCACGATCTCCACGGTAAACTCATCTAAAATCCGCCCGCGCAGGATTTTTCTCGACGCCGTATTCCTGACGCGAATGATCTCCCCTTCGTGTCCGGGTTCCAAAGCGACGCCCTCCATCTTGACCTCGACGCCGTTCACCTTGGAAATCAACGTCACCGGAGAGCCCGCCTGCAAAATGTCCGGCATTTTGAGCATGGCCCGAAGGATCGGCATACCTATACTGAGGGATCGGGAAAGCACCTTTCCGACGATGACGTCGTTCTCTCCCATATATTTTGCGCCCTTCGTCCCGACCTCCTGCTCCTCGAAGCGGAAATCCCCCGCCTGCAAAGGCTGCCCCGGCACGAGAGGCCGCGCCGCCACGGCGACGCGATCGAATACATGCATCTTGAACTGGCATTTGACTTGCCGAAAGGGCGCGCCGTCCACCAGTATGTCCATATAGACCGCCGTGTTGCCCCAAAAACGAAGCCCGTTGGGCGTCTTCGCCTGAAAGGTGATGTCCCCTTCCGGCGCGCGCAGCGCGCGGGGAATATGTACCGTCTCTATCGTATAGCGACGCACGTCCCCCAAAGCCGCCATCGTCTCGTCGATATAAGCGATCGCCTCCCGCTGGATATCTTCCGAAGAAATCTCCTGCGGATAAACGTCCTCCGGCGTCAGCCCGTAAGCTCCGGCGATTGCCGCGAAAGCCCAAAAGCAAACCGCAACGAAAACGCAACAAAACCGCCGCATGATTACCGCTTCAGGCCGTTGGCGATTTCCAGCATGGAATCCGACGTCGTAATCGCCTTGGCGTCCGACTCGTAAGCGCGCTGGGCCACGATCATATTGACCATTTCCTCGACGACCTGGATATTCGACATTTCAATGACGGACTGCACCAAAGTGCCCGAGCCGTCTTCGCCCGGATTGCTTTCCAGCGGGGGGCCCGAAGCGTCGGACTCATAGAAGAGATTATGCCCGCGCACCGTAAGACCCGCCGGATTGACGAACCGGGCAATCTGAATCTGCCCGACCTGGTTCTGCTGCCCGTCCACGATATCCGACACGCGCCCGTCCGCTGAGATCGTGATAGAATCGCTGGCAGCGTTCTGCTCGATGGTGATATTGTCCGCCAAAGGATAGCCGTCCGTCGTCACCATGCGGCGGTCGGAATCCAGCTTGAAGGAACCGTCCCGCGTGTAGGCGATGGTCCCGTCCGGCATCTCGATGCGGAAAAAGCCGTCGCCCTCGATGGCGATATCCGTCGGATTTCCCGTAGACTGGAGATTGCCCTGCGAGAAAATGCGCTGGGTCGCCGCCAAACGATCGCCCAGACCGATCTGAAGCCCCGTCGGATACTGGGAATCGGCGCCGCTCTCCGCGCCCGCCGGACGCAAAGTTTGATACAAAAGATCATGAAATTCCGCGCGCACTTTTTTCGCGCCAAACGTATTGACGTTCGCGAGATTGTGCGCCACCACATCCATATTGTCTTGCTGCGACTTCATCCCTGATGCCGCCGACCAAAGGGCTCGCATCATAGTACATCCGCTCCTCTAAGTAAAAATAGTCATACTCGTTTCTGTCCTGTATATCGGAAAAACATCTGAAAAACTTAACCCTTCACAAAAAAATAGGGCTAAGGAACCACTTAACCCTATCTTCTGTATGCAATTACAACCTGCCGACCTCGTTGACCGAGTGGTCGAGCATCGTATCCTGCGTCGTGACCGCTTTGGAATTCGCCTCATAAATGCGATAGTTGGTAATCAAATCCACCATTTCATTGACCACGTTTGCGTTGGAGCGCTCCAAAACGCCCTGCTGAATCGCGCCGGTGGCCTGCTGCGGCTCGGCGCCCGCCTGCGGATAAAAGAGACTGTCGCCCTGCTTCAACAGAGCGCGCGGATCACCGTCGAACTCCACAAAGCCCAGCATGCCGAGCTGCGCGCCGTCGGCGTAAACGCCGCCTTCCGCCGTCACTATGATGTTCGCTGCGTTCTCCGGGATATTGATCGGGCGTCCCTGTCGGGAAAGAACGGCCCGCCCGTCGGAATTCACAAGATCGCCGTTCACCGCGCGGTAAAAATTCCCGTTCCGCGTATAGCGCGGCCCCTCCGGCGTGTCGATGACAAAGAACCCGTTCCCGCTGATGGCCAGATCCAGCGGGTTGCCCGTCGTCATGAAATTACCCGGCGCATGGTCCACCGCGATTTCATCCGTATACGAGCCGAGCCCTAAAGTTCCCACCGCAGGAGGACGCCGGTCGAGGGAGAAGCCCTTGAAATCCGTCACCTTGATCGGCAAATCGTCGTTGATGCGCCGGATCAGCATCGGCCGGAACTCCGCGTCAAGCGCCCGGTCTCGCTTATAGCCGGTGGTATTAACGTTCGCCAAATTGTTCGCAATGACACCGGTGCGGTTCTCCTGCGTCATCATGCCGGCAGCCGCCGTATAAAGCCCACGCCACATAATTTCTCCTCCCCCGTATTATTTCTGCGCCGTAAGGACGCTGTCCATATCCTGCCCGTCCGCGAAATGATCGGCAAAATCCAAGGCCTTTCCCGTACCGATGGCCACGCAGGACATCGGGTCCTCTGCCAGCAGCGCCGGAACGCCCGTCTCCTTGGCAATCCGCCCGGCCAATCCGTAAAGCATCGCGCCGCCGCCCGTCAGGATAATCCCATGGTCGATAATATCCGCCGAAAGCTCCGGAGGCGTTTCTTCCAATATCTTCTTCACGCAGTCCACAATCGCCGAAACCGGCTCGTTCAGCGCCTCCGCAATCTGCGCCGTGGTCACCATGACGCCCTTCGGCAGTCCCGTATAAAGGTCGCGGCCCTTGACCTCCATCTGCACATTCCGCGCCTCCGGATACGCCGCGCCAATCTCCACCTTGATATCCTCCGCCGTACGTTCCCCGATCAAAATATTGAACGTCCTGCGAATATAGAGGATAATCGCTTCGTCAAACTTGTCCCCCGCCATACGCAGGCTGGAGGAA